>JAGPVK010000464.1 GCA_018067055.1 Sphingomonadales bacterium
GGTATGGAATGATCCGGCGGGTCCGGCCGAGGCGGTGAAGAAATTTGCCGATGTGATGAGCGCCGGTTCGGCTGACTAGGACGAGCTTCTGGTCTTGCCGATATTGGAAGCAAGATATTGCGCGACGAAATTGCTGACCGAAGGCGGAGCGAAATTGGGCATCTGCTCGATATCGCGCAAATAGCCCTCGGTTGCCTTGAACGAGCGCATCTGGCCATCACCGATCGAATAGCCGAACAGGCCAGCGGCCAGCACGGTTCTGCCGGGCGAGGCGTCATCCGCATAGCTGCTTTCACGCCGCATGATCTCTATCTGTGTCATGACCGGATATTAGCCGCAGTGTGATTCGCAGTATTGTATGAAAAAGACCTGTGAGCCACCGCACAGCGATTGACCCTATCTTCCTTTCGTCGTCACCGGGCTTGCCTATTATCGGCCAGCAGATTACAGCGCCGCTCAATCAAACAATCCATCAAGCGAGACTAGCGATGAAGATCAGCGGTGTAGATATCCGTCCGGGCAACATATTGGAATATGAAGGTGGCCTGTGGAAGGTTGCCAAGATCCAACATACCCAGCCGGGCAAGGGCGGGGCCTATATGCAGGTCGAGATGAAAAATCTCGTCGATGGTCGCAAGACCAATGTCCGCTTTCGCAGCGCCGACACGCTCGAGAAGGTTCGTCTGGATACCAAGACATTCCAGTATCTGTTCGCCGAGGACGATATGCTGACCTTCATGGACAAGGAAAATTACGAGCAGATCACGCTGCCAGCCGACTTGCTCGGCGATGCCGCAGAATTTCTGCAGGACGGCATGGATGTGCAGCTGGAACTATATGACGAAAAGCCGATCTCCGTGGCACTGCCAGATCAGATTGAAGCGGTGATTGTCGAGGCCGATGCGGTGGTCAAGGGCCAGACCGCTTCGTCGAGCTACAAGCCGGCGATTCTCGACAATGGCGTCCGCGTGATGGTGCCGCCGTTCATCTCGGCGGGTACCAAGATCATCGTCGATGTCTATGCCCGCGAATATGTCGGCAAGGCCAGCTAACCATTTCCCCTCCCGCTTGCGGGAGGGGTCAGGGGTGGGCATGAGAATGCTGCTCGCCTGTTCTTTGAAAACCCTATAGACCCACCCCCAAGCCCCTCCCGTAAACGGGAGGGGGGAGACATTAAAATGCCAGCACATTCCGCCCTTATCACCGTCATGGAGCGCGCAGCGCGCAAGGCGGGCGCGCGCCTGCGCCGGGACTTTGGCGAGGTCGAGCATCTGCAGGTCTCGAAAAAGGGTCCGGCGGATTTCGTGTCCAAGGCCGATATGCGCGCCGAGCGGATTCTTTACGACGAATTGCTGAAGGTCCGTCCCGGCTGGGGCTTTGTGCTCGAAGAGGGCGGCATGATCGAGGGCGAGGAAGGCAAGCCGCGCTGGATCATCGATCCGCTCGACGGCACCACCAATTTTCTCCACGGCATTCCGCATTTCGCGATCTCGATCGCGGTGCAGGAGCCTTCGCTTGATGGCCGCGGCTGGGGCAAGATTACCAGCGGACTGATCTACGAGCCGCTCAGCGACCAGACCTGGTGGGCCGAAATGGACAAGGGCGCATGGCTGGGCGAGCGTCGTCTGCGCGTGTCGGCGCGTCGCGATATGTCAGAAGCGCTGATCGCCACCGGCATTCCGTTCAAGGGTCATGGCGATCTTAGCGAATGGGCCCGAATTTTCGGTGCCGTGGCACCGCAAGTGGCGGGTATCCGTCGCAACGGTTCGGCCGCGCTTGATCTCGCCTGGCTGGCGGCCGGTCGTTATGATGGCTTTTTTGAAGCCGGCCTGAAGGTCTGGGATGTTGCCGCAGGCATTTTGATGGTGCGCGAAGCCGGCGGCTTTGTCACCGACTATACCGGTGGCGACCAGCCGATCGGCCAGGGCGAGATATTGGCATCAAATGAAGCGCTGCACAGCAAGCTGCACCGGATATTGGCAAAGTCACTGCTGTAACTGCGAATCGCTCGCAAAAGCTCATAATTTAAGCCACTTCGCCCTTGCGGCATGGGGAGCCACTGCCTAAAAGCGGCCCCGAATATTAGCGAAACGAGTCATCAGTGGTCGATCTTTCCGAATATGCACCCATATTATTGTTCCTGTTTGTAGCCGTAGGTCTGTCCGCAGCCTTCGTGTTCCTGCCGATGGGCGTCTCCCGGCTGACCGGAACCCATAATCCGAGCGCGGAAAAGCTCTCGGAATATGAATGCGGCTTTCCGGCG
>JAGPVK010000211.1 GCA_018067055.1 Sphingomonadales bacterium
CGTGGACCGGACTGCCGGTCGGAACGGTCGATGATGTCGTCGAGTACTGCAGCCCATATGTCGAGCAGGGCTACCGCCACATCATCTTCGGTTTTCCTGCGCCATATGACGAGGAAACCATGACCAGGATCGCGACCGAGGTCCGGCCGATCCGTTCGACCCTTGCATAGACTGAAATCAGGTCGCGGGTCAGGATCGGTGCGATAAATTCCATCGCCTCGATCGCCACCGTCGCGGTGGATCCGCGCGCCACTCTGGCCGCCATGATGCCGCCGGCAATATCCATTTGAGCGAGCACCCAGCCGCCGAATATATGGCCATTATTGTTCAGATCACGCGGTTGCGGCGCAACCCGTAATACCGGCTGCAGTTTCGCCAGCTCTTTCAGGTCATCCTTACTCATCGGGGTATATCGTCCGGGATACCGGATCATCGATCGACTCGTCGTGACCGGATTCGCTCGACAGAAACACCAGGCCCATCAGCGCTGCCATCAGCATCAGGGTAAGCGCCACGCCGCCGGCCGTTGCGATATACATGTGAATCGAGACGAAACCGTGCAGGTAGAAAAGTATGGTCAGGGAGACGACGATGCAGACGAGTGTGAATTTTGCCATGCCGCGCATCAACCGCCAATATCGGGCCCATGCGACGCTGGCATATAGCGGATCATCAAGGCGGGAAGGTTGGGGCAAAACGGACTCCGTTGGTTTTCGGTGCATTGGACGCGAATCCTGTTACCATCAAGTCCAATCACTTTCAAAAACATGTTATAGACATGCAATAAACAGAATCAGAGCCGAGGAGAGGTACCATGACAATACATTTGATTTTGCAGGGCCGCAGCGCCGAAATATATAGTTGTACCGCCGATATGTCGGTTTCGCAGGCGATCGAGATCTTGGCGGAAAAGCGTATCGGCGCGCTCCCGGTGCTCGACGGCGAAAAGGTCGTCGGGATATTCTCCGAACGCGATGTGCTTCACTGCCTGCGAAAATATGGCCATGCCGCGATGGATCATGTGGTGCGCGACGTGATGACCTCGGATGTGATTTTTGTCGAACGCAGCAAGAGCGTCATGGGGGCCCTGTCGCTGATGACCAAAAGGCGGATCCGGCATCTGCCGGTGGTCGAGGATGGCAAGCTGCTCGGCTTTGTCTCGATTGGCGATCTGGTCAAATATCGGATCGACAAAATCGAAAGCGAAGCCGCGGCAATGCGGGACTATATACAGTCGACCTAGTGAACCGGAATGTCATGTTGTTTCAGATAGGCAAGGCTTGCAGCACGAACCGCAGCGGCGCGGGCTGCTGCGTCGGGGAATTGATCCCGATAGGCTTTGGACCGGATTTCCAGGCTTAGCGGAATGTTCCTGGGCAGCGCCCTGATGATGTCGGCGACGGGCAGGGCGCCTTCACCCGGGCAGCTGCGCAAGTCGATCGCGTCCTCCAGAAAAGCCGCGAAACTCGTTTCGCAGCCCAGATTGCCATCACAGACCTGGGTATAAGGCAGCAAACATGCTTCCAATTCTTCCAGTTCTTCGGATCCGTGCCCGGCGCGCTGGAAATGAAGCGTGTCGATCAGCAGCGCCGCCGCCGGATGGTCGGCTTGCTTGATTATGTCGAGGGCGCTGTCGATCGACTGCACCGCGGTGATCATCAGGAATTCGAGCGCTACCCGCATATTGCCCGGCGCCGCCCAGTCACATAATTGGTGCAGGGCCTCGGCTGTCCGGCCATGATCCGGCTCCGAGCTGACCACCAGCACATTCGCTGCGCCCAGTTCCAGTCCGGCGTCGATGATAAGCTTGTGGTCATCGCTCAGTTCGCCGCCTTCCGGGATCCATACCACTTCCACATCAAGAACCGACAGATCATGGTCCGCTACCGCTGCCTTGGTAGCTCGCAGGGCGGCGGCGTCCCATTTTTCCGGTTCAATGGTGAATCCGCAATGTCTGAATCCGGCAGCCCCCGCAGCATGCGCCACTCGTTCGGGCTGGAATTCGGGCAATGTGCCGGCGGCAAGGGACAGGATATGGGCCATGAGGGCGATGCTGCGCTCATCATCGTCCTTCGACAATGGACATTTTAATCAGGGGAGGTTGCCTGCCGGATTGCTTGTATCGCAAGGCACTGGCTGTATCCGGCTGTTCGGCTCAAACCCCCTCGGAGCGAAGCTCGGCCGGTCCCGGCACCGGCGGCTTGCGACGGTAGATCAATCGGATCACTTCGATCAGCGTCGGCCTGGCCAATATATAGAGCAAGCCGACATAGGCGAGGCCTCCGGCCGCGACCAGGATCGCCAGCCGCGCATAGACGATCATCTCCGGCAATAATTGATCGATGCAATATACGATCGCCGCCATCGCGATAGAAGCAGAGAGGCCAGGCCGCACCGCATTGCCAATTTCCCGGGCACTGATGCCGATATGGCGATGCGATTGCGAATAGGTGAAGATCGTCAGCAGCGGGAAGGCGATGATCCAGCCCCAGGCGAGGCCATAA
>JAGPVK010000216.1 GCA_018067055.1 Sphingomonadales bacterium
ATCCTGCTGCGGATCGAGGACTGGCCTTCGCAGGAGATTCTGGACTATTTCGGGATGACCAGTCCCTATCAATTATCCGGCCTCTATCAGGGCGTACCGGTCGGTGAAAAATCGCAATGGGCACCGCCGAGCTGGGAGGGGGACCGGATTTTCCTCTACCGCCGCCCGTTGCTTGCGGAAATGGAGAAGACCGGAGTTGGGCTCGAAAACCTGATCCGTCACGTCGTAATCCACGAGGTCGGCCATCATTTCGGTCTCAGCGATGCCGACATGCACGCGATCGAGGACAGCGTGGAGGATTAATGGCTCGACAAAGCAAGAGCTGAAGAAGTTGGATGAAATGCCGTCGATCCTTCTTCCGTGAGGGAGAAAGGTTAGGACGCAATAATTTCTCTGAAAAAAGACCGACAATATCAATCAGTTGCCGTTTGTTTTCCCATCAAACTGACCCCGACAATCGCCACCATCGCCGCAACAAAGCCCGGAATAATCTCGTAAACGCCGGGTCCGCCCATGAAGCTCCCGTTCCAGCCCAGCGAAATCCATAAAATCACCACACCGGCACCAACAACCAGCCCCGACACCGCGCCCGCGCCGGTCATCCGCTTCCAGGTCAGCGACAACAGGATCAGCGGCCCGAACGCTGCGCCAAAGCCGGCCCAGGCGTTGCTGACCAGCCCCAGCACCTTGCTGTCCGGATCGCGCGCGATATAGATCGCGACCAGCGCCACCAATGCCACGGCAACCCGCCCGACATTGACCAGCTCCCGCTCGCTCGCCTGCTTGCGCAGGAACAGGCGGTAGAAATCCTCGGTCAGCGAGCTGGATGACACCAGCAATTGCGAACTGATCGTGCTCATGATCGCCGCCAGCAGCGCCGCGAGCAAGAAACCGGTGATCAAGGGATGGAACAGCGCGTTGGCCAGCAATATGAAGATCGTTTCCGGATCCTCCAGCACCATGCCGTTGCGCTCGACATAGGCGCGGCCGGTAATGCCGACGCCGATCGCGCCGAGCAACGCGACGCCCATCCAGCTCATGCCGATGGTTCGCGCCTTCGCTACATCCGGGACCGAGCGGATCGCCATGAACCGGACGATGATATGCGGCTGGCCGAAATAGCCGAGGCCCCAGGTCACGGCGGACAGAAAGCCGATGAAGGACAGACCGGCGGTCAGGCTGAGGAAATTCGGGTCCACCCCGTTGAGCGTCGCGGTCACCGCGCTGATGCCGCCATCATCGGTCAGCACCACGATCGGCATCAGCACCAGCGCCACCACCATGATGCAGCCCTGGACAAAATCGGTCAGGCTGACCGCGAGAAAGCCGCCAACCATCGTGTAAGCCAGCACCACGCCCGCCGTCATCCAGATGCCGGTCATATAATCGCTCATGCCCGTGTCGCCGAACAGCCCGGCAAAGCTGGTCTCGAACAACTTGCCGCCGCCAACCAGACCGGCTGCGGTATAGACGGCGAAAAACAATACGATGATGATCGCCGACGTCACCCGCAAGGCGAGCGCCTTGTCGGGGAAACGGTTGGCGAGAAATTCGGGGATGGTGAGCGCATTGCCCATCCGTTCGGTCTGCTCGCGCAGGCGCGGCGCGACGACGATCCAGTTGACCAGCGCACCGACAAACAGGCCAATGCCGATCCACACTTCGACCAGACCCGCTGCATAAAGCGCCCCGGGCAGTCCGAGCAGCAGCCAGCCCGACATATCGGAAGCGCCAGCGGACAGCGCGGCGACCGCAGGATGGAGGTTTCTGCCTCCGAGCAAATAGCCTTCGCTGCTATCGGTCGACATGCGCCAGGCGTAAAAGCCGATCGCGAGCATCAGGATGAAATAAAGGGCGAGTGAAATCAGGGCTCCGGTTTGCATGTGCGCATACATAACGATTTTGGCGTGCGAGTCACGTTTTGCGTTTTTCCGCGAACCTGGGCGTTTCGCCCAATCCTCCCCGCCCGCGGGGAGGGGGACCGCGCGTAGCGTGGTGGAGGGGGCGCGCGTCTGAACGCAGCGCCTCGGCCAGATCCCCCTCCGTCGTCCCTCCGGGCCGCCACCTCCCCGCTTTCGGGGAGGATTGAAAGGGAAAGCCTACCGCAATCGCTTCACGAACAAATGCCCGTGATCATCGCGCTTGGTCTGAAAATTCGGCACCGCCTCGAACATTTCCGACAGCCGCGAAAAGCCATAGTTGCGGACATCGAAACTGGACCGGTTGCCAGCGATCTTGCCGACTTCGCTCAGGCTGGCATAGCCTTCGGCATCGCGCTTGGTCGCCTGATAAGCATCGATCAGCAGGTTGAGCAGCTCGTCATCCACCTTGCCACCGCTGCTGTCGCCGTTGACAGGGGCCACCTCCGGTTTTGTTGCCGCCTTGACGTCACTGCGGGCACTGCTGCGATTGCGCTTGTCCGCCTTGATCAGCGCATCAACATCGATAAACCGGCTGCACGCCTGGCGAAAGCCTTCCGGCGTCTTGGCGCTGCCAAAGCCGTAGACCGGCAGGCCTTCCTGCCGGATCCGCATCGCCAACGGCATGAAGTCACTGTCGCTCGACATGATCCCGAAGCCGCTGACATTGCCGCGAAACAGCAGGTCCATGGCGTCAATCGTCATCTTCATGTCGGTGGCGTTCTTGCCCTTGGTCAGGTCGAATTGCTGCTGCGGCTCGATGCCATAT
>JAGPVK010000225.1 GCA_018067055.1 Sphingomonadales bacterium
GACCAGGCCGCCTACATCAAATGTCGAGCCGGCTCCGATCACGATCCCGCCCGGGCTGTAGAACCAGATATTGCCGCCGATCGGGCCATTGCTGGCGCCCAGCCGGCTGCTGACATTGCCGCTAAAGGCTATGCCACGGGGATCGCCGGAGGTGGTGGTGCCGGTCGGCAATATTCGGCTCAGGACCGTATAACCTGAATTCGGCCCAACAAATGTCAGGGAAGTGCCGCCTGGCAGGATATTGATCAAATCATCGCTATTCGCTGTATCCAGAGGAGCCCAGTTGATGAATGTTTCGGGTCCGGATACCGTCACAACATCGGCATTGGCTGCTGTTGAAACTGTCGTAACGGCAGATGCAGAAACGCCATTCGCCTGAAAGGCCTGGGTAGCCGATATTCGTGCCGCAATGGCCTGTGATCCATTGATCGGGACCATCCCGGCAGGAACTTGCGGCTGATTGGCACCGGACAGCGTGATCGGCGCACTGATCCGGATAGTTTCCAGCCCCAGTTCAACCGGCGATGAAATTCGCACATTGCTGATCTCGAA
This sequence comes from Sphingomonadales bacterium, assembly GCA_018067055.1. Lineage (GTDB taxonomy): Bacteria > Pseudomonadota > Alphaproteobacteria > Sphingomonadales > Sphingomonadaceae > Parasphingorhabdus. The sequence goes on from JAGPVK010000225.1 coordinate 553, forward strand.
ATCGGGCAGGGCCTGATGGGGTTGATAAGCCGCAGGCAAGGAAATCGGTGAAGAAATCCGTATATTGCGCGGATTGAAATCCGGGCTTTGACGGGTTTGAAGTAACGGTGCCGGAGCGCTGATCCGGACCTCAGCGACAGGCAAGGGACTGATTGGCGCAGAAATACGAATGTCGCTGACTGGCAGCGGATTGATCGGCGCAGAAATCCGGATGTTGTTTACCGGTAGCGGATTCAGCGGCGTCGAGATCCTGATGTCGCGCGCATGGAAATCAGGCGTGCGATTGTGCGGCTGGATTTGCGCCATTTCGGGGCGCAGGCTGCGGACATTGTTGCCGTGCGCCGCATTTGCCATGGCCAAGCCGGGGGCACGCAGTTGCACCTGCGCCTGAGATGTCTGCGGTGCGGACGCGAGCAGGAAGGCCGCTGCCGCTACCGAACTGCCTGACAACCATCGCATTTTTCTGGACCGTCCCGGTCCGGATTTGTGCCGCATTTCCTGCGCTTTGCTGGTCATAAGACTATCCTCAATTCAAACATCGTCTGGTCAAAATATCGTGGCATCATTGGTGCCTCCACGGTGCAAGCTGGACGGTGAGTGTCATCATTGCCCGGGCGCTGTCCCGGCGCGTCTGGAAACCGGCGCGTTTCAGCGGCACCACCGCCATCACATCAAGACTGGCTTGCTGGCCGATGGTCGCTCTGAAGCCGCCGCCGGCGGAATAGAGCTTCTGCGGGTCACCCGGAATATTCTTGTTCCACACGCCCATCATGTCGAAAAACAGATAGGGCTGGATCGCGATCCCCTGAACGGTCTCCGGCAACAACGACCCGTAGCTGACCTCCGTCTGCAGACCATAGCCGCTGTCTCCGATGATCGTCCCCGGATCATAGCCACGGCCTGTCGTATAATTGCCGCCGGAAATTTCTTCGTAGGAGAACAAGGCGTCGGGTGAATATTGCAGCCTTGGTTTTAACGTAAATGCCAGCAGCGGCGTCGGACGAAAGTCGATTTTTGCCTGTCCCCTGATGACGAAGGCGGTCGGATCGCCATCGGCTCGGGTTGGCAAGACCGTCTGGCCAATGCAATTGACAAAGGCAGGGCCGCAGCCCTGGCTGGCGCCCAATATGTCGAGGCCTTGCCGGATTTCCAGTGAACCGCCGATACCCCATTTGGGTTCGAAAGCGGAATAGCCACCAATGCCGGAAATGCTGCCAGGTTCGATCTGATTGAAGTCCAGCCGGGCGTAAGCAATGCTCAGACGGTCTTCATTGGTTCGGACACCCAACAGGTCGGTTCGCTGATCTATATAGTCGAGCCCGACGGTACCGAAAATATTGTGGGATTGCTTGCGAATGAACGGGTAGCTTGCGTAAGCGCTGGCGACCAGCGTCTCCGACCGGATATCAAATCCACCGGCCAGTTCCGGTTTGGTCCACGCATAGGTGAAATCGCCACCGAATTTCAGACCTTCGCCGCCCACCCGGAATTGATGGCTGGCTTGCAGCACCTGCTGCTCCTTGAAATCGGAGGTGGAATAGCCGCTGATCACGGTTTCATCGCCCATTCCGGTCAGTCCATTGAAGCGGATCCGGGCCAGTCCGCCGAACCGTCCGACTGCTTCCGACCCGAAGTTCTGGATATTGACGTCGGCATAGATCGGTGTGCGGATCACATTGAACTCGCCGACGACTTCGCCTGGTCGGCCGCCGGATTCTGCCGAAACCGGACGGAGCGATAGACGAACGTCCAGCCCCGGTATATCCCGTGCCAGCAGCAGATAGCGATCGGCCGTGTTGATGTTGAAAACCGGCTGTGCTGCCAGCTTCTGGATATATTTCTGCAGCAGGCCTTCGGATGATCCGGCATTGCCCCGGACCTGCACCGCGGTCATCCGCGCCATCAGCACATCAAAACGGACCATGCCCTGATCGATGGTTTGCGGCGGCACCTGCACGGCCGCCAGATAGCCATCGTTGCGGAGTATCGTCGCCGCCCGGTCACGGATATCGCAGACGACCGACACCGGCACTTGCTGACCGACATATTCTGCGTAGGATGCGCTCAGCGATGCCGGGTCAACCGAAATCAGTCCGGTAAAGTCGACTGATTTCAGCGTGAACCGAACGTCCGAAAATTCCGGTCCGGCAAGCGGGCAGGCGGAGCGTTCCACGTCTCCGTCAACGGTCAGTTGCTGGGCCTGGCCCTTCAGCGCTTCATCGATGATCCCGCGCTGGATTTCTTCTCTGGTCGGCGCAGCGGCGGAAGACTGCCCCCAGGCTGGCAGGCTAGATGAAAACATGGCGATGCCAGCCATCAAAACAGTTGTTCGAAACATAGTGCGCGCGCGCGACATATTTATCCCCGTGTTGCGATGATCCCGGCGCGACCCGATGAATCATCAAATATTGATTTCTGCCGTCCGCCCCTTATTCAGGACGGCAGAAATTCGTCATCGGCTAACCCTGATCAGCTGGCTCGCCGCTGTTCGCATTCAGGGTTTCGACCAGCAGATCCAGCTGGCCGTCGCACCCGTTTTCGATCAGCATCGAAGCTGCATCATCGAGGTCGGTTGGCTGGTTCTGCAGCACGACAAAATTCACCTCGACAGATTGCGATACGCTCGAGCCGAGCAGGCGATAGTTGGCGCCGTCGGTGACCGGCAGAGCATCCTTCGGCCAGGCTTTCAGCGCGCTGCCTTGCCGCCAGGCAAGTTCGGTAACATTGCCATTGGCCGGTTCTACGATCGAGGCGGTTGCCGATCCGGTGTAGTCGGGCCGCCAGAGCACCAGCGCATTGGCATCTGCGACACAGAATTTTCCGCCCTTGGTCACGTCCAGAAACCAGAGGTTAGGATTGCTCGGCGTTTCAACGGCAGCGCTGACGGCAGAGCGAACCGCTCCGGTTCTCGCCCGGCTGCTGCCGCGATTGTTGATGAAACTGGACAGCCGCCCCGACGCGCTCGATGCGGATCCGCCGCCTTGTGCCAGCGAATAGGTTCCCGGACCTTTCAGGACGCGCGTGCCCGACTTGGTCAGGATCGTTATCTGGTCCTGAGCCTTCAGAGTGACTTTCGCGTCATTCGCCATTTTCTTGCCGGCCGGGTAGCTGCTGGCTGACGGTCCGGTCGATCGCACGACCATATTTTGAGCCATCGCAACGCCGCTAACTCCGAAAAGCAGAGCCGTGCCCAGAGCCGCCTTTACAAATCGGGATGCAATTTTGCCGCAGATTGCGGACCTATTTTTATCCAAGTGCATAGCTTTCTCCATTTTTTGTCTTTTCCAGTCGTTTTTGCAAATTGGCGAGACCCAGGTCTCCGCCATATCGCTTGATCATGGCACCCAGTGCCTGAACAGAACCAGTATCACCATTTTCATGGGCCACTATGACTGCGGTCACTGCTGCACGATCTTTTTCTTCCCAGTCGGGTACCGGTTCGAATACGTCGACAGGCGTGGATCGGCCGCGCAGCGTGATCCGGCCCATCGGGCGGAACCAGTCGAGGCCGGTTCGTTCCATCGCTTCCCGGCTCAGCAAGACCTTGGTCTCCAGCGTCTTGTTGGCCGCTTCCAGCCGCGCTGCGGTATTCATCGCATCGCCCAGAGCGGTATATTGGATCCGGCCTTCACCGCCAAAATTTCCGACGATGGCATCGCCGTAATGCATGCCAACCCGAGTCCTGCCGATCGGTGGCACCCCTTCGGGAACATTTTTGCGAAATTCTTCTCCGGCCAGATAAAGCGCATAGGCCGCTTTCGCTGCGCGCTCGCCATCATCGGGATAGGCGATCGGAGCGCCCCAGAAAGTGACCAGCGCATCGCCGACGAATTTGTCGATGGTGCCGCCATATTCCAGCGCGACCTCGCTCAGCCGGTCGAGATAATCGTTCAGCAGGGTAGCGACCATTTCCGGTTCGATCGCATGGGTCAATTTGGTAAAGCCCTCGAGATCGGTAAAGACCGCGAAAATCTTGCGCTTCTCACCATGCAGCGCCAGTTTCTCGGGATCTTTCAATATCTCGTTGGCAATCGATTTGGGCAGATATTTGCCCAGGGCATTTTGCGCAAAGGCGCGCTGCTTCGAGTTGACCGTGCGCGCGGCAGAACCGACCGAGGCATAGCCGAGCAACCATCCGACAGCCCAGCCAAAGGCAGGCAGCGAAAGCGTATCGATCCCGATATTCTGCAACAGGAAGGGAAAGATCAGGAAAAATGCGAACTGGCCGATCAATATGAAGCCAACCTTCAGCGCATTGCCGATGATCAGTGCAGACAGGCCGCCGCATATCGCAACGATCAGCGCCGCTATCCACAAGGTCCAGGTCGGGATTGGCGTTGGCAGATCATCATTGAGCAATTGGGCCAGCATGTGAGCATGCACTTCCAGCCCGATCATCTTGCCGTCATCGCCCTTGATATCGGCCAGCCCCCCGACCGGAGTTTCAAATCGATCG
>JAGPVK010000240.1 GCA_018067055.1 Sphingomonadales bacterium
TTCTTCTACCGGTTCGTAGCGTAACAAATCACCGGGTTGGCATTTCAACTCCCGACAGATCGCCTCAAGCGTGGTAAAACGCATTGCCTTTGCCTTACCGGTTTTCAGGATGGAGAGGTTGGCAAGCGTGATATCCACCCGCTCGGCCAGTTCGGTCAGGGTCATGCGGTTATCGTGCAGCAGATCGTCGAGCTTGACTCGAATAGCCATTAAACCGTCCCATCCAGTTCTTCCTGCATTTCCGCCCCGCGATCAAAAACCCGCGCGAGGATGATAAGCAGCAAGACGAGCAAAATACCGGAAATCGATATGCTGGCATCAGGCGACATTTCAAAATCTACCCCCGGTTTCGGATCACCGAGCATTGTGACCACGCCTGTAGCAAGCAGGCTTGCGCAAAATGTTACAATTTGGATTCCGACGGCTGCAATGCCAATACCGCGCAGCCGGGTACCGTTGATATGGGTAAAGGGGTTGCCCTCACCAACCGAGCGCACGATCCGACGCAAACGATCGACCGCAAAAAGCGTCAGCAACATCAAGACAACCGCCAGTGCCATTATCAATGCGATCATCCCGAAAATCTCAGGTTCGGGCGGGCTCACAAATGCCTTTGCCATTTCCGCCAGCAGATATTGATAGGTGAATGGTATTGCCAGCAAGCAAATTGTGACAACGCCTATTCCAGCCAACAAAACCCACTTGCTAAAAGCCAATATGCTACGCGCGGATTTGAGCACGATATCATTTGATTGTGAATCCTTTTTCATATTCGTTTCCATCACCGAGTCTCCGTAATTTATTGTCATTCAATAATCTACATATTGATATATGGCAATATAATTATTGATTATCGATATGGAATATGCCACATGCTTTTCACTTCGGAACATCAGTCCGTTGGGAAACAGGGAGAAATGGCCAATGTTGGAAAACTATCGGAAAATGGGCGGCCTTGCGGCTTTGACGGAGGCGCTGTGCTATATTGTCGGGTTCGCGATATTTGTCTTTTTCCTCGATTTTCCAGGCAATTCCAACCCTGTTGAGAATGTAGAGTTTCTCATCGAGAATAAAATTCTCATCATGTCCACCATGTCGATAATCTATATATTTGCCGCGCTGGTTTTGGCTGTTCTGGTCTTGGCACTGCATGACCAATTGAAGGAAAAATCGCCCAAAGCGATGCAAGTCGCAACATCGGTGGGCCTCATTTGGGCTGGCGTGGTTGTAGCCAGCGGGATGATTTTCAATGTCGGCGCGGAAGGCGTGATCAGTATATATGCAAATGATCCTGAACGAGCTGCTACACTTTGGATGGCGGTTGGCATTGTTCAAGACGGATTGGGCGGTGGAATCGAGCTCCTGGGAGGCGTGTGGATTCTCATCATTAGCTGGACTGGTTTGAAGAGCGGTATTTATCCGAAGTTTCTTAACTATCTGGGAATTATCCTGGGATGTGCAGGCGTCCTGTCCGTTGCTCCTTCCTGGGAAATTTTTGTCGAGATTTTTGGACTCGGCCAAATCGTCTGGTTTATCTGGCTTGGAACGATCATGTTGCGCGATAAGGCAGCGGCTTGACCGAGCTGCATCCGATTGGACTGATCCATTTCGCGGTCGGCGCGATAGCATTGCTGGTCGGTGCAGCGGCACGGACATTTCGTAAGCGGTATCCGCTTCCTACCGAAAGCGGACTAAGCGTCAGGCTGGAGTGAACGTCCGCAACTGGGGCGCTGGCCGCCATTCAGTATCCGAATGCGCAATGTCCGCTTTTCTACCCAAAGCGCAATTGGCTCCCCTCCGCTCCACCCTCCCCGGTAATAATTCATCCAAAACAACCACTAGTTAATAGTAGCACCCTATAACCCTGTGATAGAAGGGCCGGATTGCAGGCTTTGCGCCGGGCTGTTTGTCCGGCCAGCGACCGTTTCATCCGGGGGGACATGTTATGGCATTTATCAATCATTTTGCCGAGGCCGAAGACGAGCGGAACTATGTGCACGACGAGCGCGTGTCCCGGCTCAAGGCGACGCGGGCGGTGCTCATTCTCGGGCCGCTGATTTTCCTCGGCTTCTTCATGCTGACCCCGGTGTTTTCGTCGAACCAGGCCTTTGCGACGTTCAATATCACGACGATGGCGATTGTCGGCTTTTTTGCGCTGGCGATATTTGCCACGACCAACCGCCATTATATCGAATGGGTCTGGCTGGATATCCTGCCGTTCGTGGCCATGACCGTCGCCGCAGCTGTGTTGATGGCGGTCTTGTTGGGGACCACCGCTGCCAATGATCTGGATATCACCAAGATTGCCGTGGTCTTCTTTGGCCTGATCTATTTCATCGCCAGCGTCGCCTTTGTCGCCAATGTGCGGCTGTTCATGATCTGGGCGGTCGGTACGCTGGGCGTGTTCATCGCCTATATGGACAGCCATGGCATCGACGTCGACGAAATGTATCACACGATCGTCAACATCAGCTTCTTTCTGCTGTTCGCGATCTTCTCCAACTGGGAAGCCGATCGCCGGGCGCGGGCGATGTATGTGGCGCGCCAGGCGCTCAACCAGGAACGCAAGAAGACCGAGAAGCTGCTCTATAATGTCTTGCCGCAAGCAGTCGCCACGCGCCTGCGCGCCGGCGAAGTGGTGGCCGATTCCTTCTCCGATATCTCGGTGGTTTTCATCGATATTGTCGGTTTCTCGAAACTGTCCAAACAGCTTTCGCCGGGCCATCTGGTCGAGCAGCTGAACGGGTTTTTCCTGATCGCCGATCAATGCGCGACCCGCTATGGCATCGAGAAAGTGAAGACCATTGGCGATTGTTATCTCGCCGTATCAGGCGGCACGGCTTCCAACGGCCCCGGCGCGAAGGACGCGGTCAGCTTCGCCAAAGACGTGATTGCGGAAATGCAAAGCCGGGCCAAAGCTGGCGGGATCGACATTCAATTGCGGGTCGGCATCCATTCCGGCCCGGTGGTTGGCGGAGTCGTCGGCACCAGCCGGCTGGCCTATGATTATTGGGGCGATACGATGAATATCGCCAGCCGGATTGAAGGCGCAGCCGAGCCGAATGGCATTGCCGTGTCCGCCGCCACTTATTATCAATGTACCGGAAGCCATGAGTTTGACCCGCCCGAAACCATCCCGCTGAAGGGCGTCGGCGATACGGTGATTTACCGGATCAAACCGGATCTCGGGGAATGATTTGGCAGCAAAGGCCGTTCAACCGATATGACCTGCGGCAGCCAGATACCGCCCCCCGCGCTTATCCGCCAGCCACCTTAAACCCCATCCAAAGCGCCATCCCGACCATGAACAGATTCTCGGTCAGCGAGATGAAGCCGAGCGGGACATTGCTGTCGCCGCCGACGCACGCGCATTTGAGTTCGCGTTTCTGGATATAGACGGCGTAGATCACCGAGACTGCGCCGATCGAGCCGATGAACAGCGCCACGGGAATCGCCAGCCACAGGCCGACGCCGGCGATCATCAGGACGCCGGCCAGGCCTTCGCCGAACGGGTAGAGATAGGAGTAGCGCACCCAGCGCTTGGCGAGCAGGTCATAGTTCAAAAACATGGTCGAGAAACTCTCGATATCGCGCAGCTTCAGATAGGCGAGACCGCACATCGAGAAGGCGACAAACCATTCCGCCGTTCGCACCGAGAACCAGGCACCGGTAGCGACGAAGGCGGCGGCGAGCGCCATCAGGAAGGTGATCGAGAACAGGGCTATCACCGGCTGGTAACTGGTGTCGCTGCGCTGGTCTTTCGGTTTATCCTTGCCGAAATAGACGCGCAGCGCGTCATAGCCGCCGATGCGCTCCCTATCGATGAAGGTCTGCGGTGTGGTTTCGACATCATGCTTCTGCTTGAACGCATCGGTTTCCTCACGCGTCGTCAGATGATGATCCTCGACCGTGAAGCCCTGCCGCTCCAGCAGATCCTTGGATTTCAGGCCGTAGGGACAGATATGTTTTTCCATCACCATCCGGTGGATGCTGGCGGTCTTTATGATGCTCATAATGTGCCCTCAAATTCTGGTACCGGTCGAGCCTGTGCTGCGGCTGCGGTGGTCGCCTTGCCGTTCTTGTCGATATCCTCGATCAGCCACTGCATTTCCTTGATCTCCTTGCGCTGGGCCTTGATGATAGCGTCGGCCAGTTCCCGTACGCGCTGATCTTCGATATCGGCGCGCTCGCTGGTCAGGATAGCGATCGAGTGATGCGGGATCATCGCTTTCTGCCACGCCTGGTCGGAGATCGTGTCCTGCGAGCGGACGAGATAGAGGGAGCCGGCAAACAGCGCCAGTGCGCCAACGAGGATCATCGCGTTCTTGCGCTTGTCGCTATACATGCCGAGCATGAACAGCAGCATGACGATGGCCATGGCACCGCCCATGTAGAGCGCCATCCAGGTGCGGGTCTCGCTGAAATAGACATGATCGAGCGCGTAAGTGTTGAGATACATCAGGCCGAACATGACCAGCGTCGAAGTGGCGATCATCGCGATGAATCTGGTATATTTTGACATAAGACTCCTCCTTGCAATCGATTCAAATTCATACCCTCTGGGGGTATTATACGTCCGAACCATCGAAAAGTTCCGCGCGCTACAGCTGCTTGCGCCGCAGCCGCAGCGCGTTGCCGATTACCGATACGGAAGACAGGCTCATCGCGGCGGCGGCGATCATCGGGCTGAGCAGGATGCCGAACCAGGGGTATAAGATACCCGCCGCGACCGGCACGCCGAGCGCGTTGTAGAAGAAGGCAAAGAACAGATTCTGGCGGATATTGCCCATGGTCAGCTGGCTGAGATGCCGCGCCTTGGCGATGCCGCCGAGATCGCCCTTGACCAGCGTGATGCCGGCGCTTTCCATGGCGACGTCGGTGCCGGTGCCCATGGCGATGCCGATGTCGGCTTTTGCCAGCGCCGGCGCGTCGTTGATGCCGTCGCCGGCCATCGCGACCCGCTTGCCGGCAGCCTGCAATTCGCTGATCACGCGATGCTTGTCTTCGGGCGAGACATTCGCGTGGATTTCGTCGATACCGATCATCCTGCCGACCGCCTGCGCAGTGGCTTCGGCGTCGCCGGTGAGCATGACGACATGGAGACCGGCCTTGTGGAGCGTCAGAATCGCTTCTGCTGTTGTTTCCTTGACCGGATCGGCGACACCGATCAGGCCAGCCGCCTTGCCATCGACCGCGACAAACATCACTGTCTGGCCCTGCGAGCGGCC
>JAGPVK010000469.1 GCA_018067055.1 Sphingomonadales bacterium
TGCCGCGGGTGGCGCGGGACGGATCGGACGACTCTGAACCCTCGGGCCCTGGCAGGTCCGTCTCGCTGACCACCTACATCGACATGTTCGAAAAGCTCGGCGCGAAGATCGCCAACGATCCGCGGTCCCATCAGTCAGCCTGATCACCACTTACTCTCACCAAAACTCGAAAGGAAGCCAGCTATGGCCCGATCCCGCACGCCCAAATTCGATGCCTCCGAGATCATCACAAACGAAATCATCCGCATCATCGAGCGTGGCGTCTTGCCGTGGCGCAAGCCTTGGACCGCAGGTGGCAGCTCTCGCACCCTGCGCGTGGGCGGTGAACCCTACCAGGGGGTGAACAACTTTCTGCTGACAATGCGGACCGTGATGGCGGGCCACAGCTCTCCCTTCTGGATGACGTTGCCGCAGGCCAATGCGTTGGACGCAAAGGTCCGCAAGGGCGAGAAGTCCTCTGTCGTCGTGTATTACGGTCAAAGCCGGAAAGACGCGGGCGCCGCGGACGACCACAGCGAGGACGATGATCGCTCCGAGGAAGCCCGCATCTTCCGTTTTCAGAAATCCTACCGCGTGTTCAATGCCTGCCAGATCGAGGGCCTGCCGGACAGCTTCTATCCGGACCCCGAGCCAGCGTCTGACCACCCGCCGTCCGAGCCCATCCCGCACATGCAGGCGTTTTTCGATGGCATCGACATCACGACCGTCTTCACAGGAACGGAAGCGTATTATTTGCCCCCCGTGGACAAGGTTTACATGCCATCCATCACGCGGTTCCAGGACCCGCGCAATTTCTACGGGGTCTGGGCCCATGAGCTGGCCCATGCCACGAAAGCCCCGCATCGGCTAAACCGTGATTTTGGTCTCTCGAAGTTCGGCAACACCTCTTACGCGCGCGAGGAGATCGTCGCGGAACTGACCTCGGTGTTTCTGGGCCAGACGCTCGGCTTCACGGCGCATACGCTGGAGATGAATGCCGCCTACCTCCACAACTGGTTGCGGGTCCTTCGTTCAGACAAGGGCGCGATCTTCAAGCACGCCGCGGACGCACAGCGCGCCTGCGACTACCTGATCGCGCGGTCCGAGGCGGGCAGGGCAGGGGAGGGCGCTCAGGCCGCATGAGAGGTGTGTGTCGGCAAAAGGGAAAGAGGGCTTTGGGAAGGGTGTTTCAATTTCTCAAGGGAATGTCCCATGACCATTACCGCACACCCCCAGACAGACCGCCCGGATCCGAGTGTGATGGCCGCGCAGAACGACGCGTTTCGCAAGTTCGCGTGCCTTGGTGTGCCGCCCGCGCAGCCCATCCAGGGCCGGATGCATGTCACCCGATCGCTCATGGAGGCCGGTGACGGCTTCATGGCCGAGGCGGTGAAGGCAACCGGTGAGTTTGCCACGTTCGAGCCTGAGAATGACCCCGAGGAATGGCACGATTTCGGGGTAGTCGAGATCCGGGGCGAGACCGTGTTCTGGAAAATCGATCTCTATGAGGCAGATTCGCATTTCCGCTACGGGGCTGAGGCCCCGGACAATCCCGCCACCACCGTCCGCGTGCTGACCATCATGCTGGCGCGCGACTGGTAGGGCAGGGGACTCCTCCCCCTAACATATGAGAGGATGAAGGCCCGCTGCCCCTCAAAAAGGCAAAGCGGGCCTTTTGTCGTGGTGATCCCTGAAGCCGGGGATTGGTCACGCGCTTGAAGGCGCGGGCCACACCTCACCCACCTGGAAGGATATCCCATGACCACAAGCTTTGCTCCCCTTACCGTCGCTATCGGCGATCTCGTCCCGCATCCCGCCAATGTGCGCAGCAACGCGCCGGAAACCTATGACCCCGAGAACATCGCCCATCTGAAGGCCAGTATCGCTGTGCTGGGCCTGCTCCAGCCGCTTCTGGTTCAGAAGCTTGACGGCAAATATGCTGTCCTCGCCGGTGGTCGGCGCCATGCAGCCCTGAAGGAGCTGATCGCTGACAAGGCCAGCAAGGGATTCACGGCGAAAACCAAGGTGGACTGCCGCCTTGTCCCTGAGGAGTGCGACGTCACCACGGCGCTGTCGCTCGCCGAGAACATCACCCAGGCACCGATGAATGCCATCGACGAGTTCGAGGCCTTCGCCCGG
>JAGPVK010000470.1 GCA_018067055.1 Sphingomonadales bacterium
AAAAAACTGCCTGATCCGACGTTTACGCAAAAGATCGCGGCATTTATTGACTGTAATCCGGGTGAGCCACGGAGAAATGGGTCGCGACAAATCAAAGCTGGCGAGCTTGAACCAAGCAGCTGCCAGCGCCTCCTGAACGGCATCTTCGGCATCTGAACTGTTGCCCATCATTCTCAGGGCGATATTTTGCAGCCGGGGCGCTTGCTGGTTCATCACACGGTTGAATGCAGTTTTGCTACCTTTTGCAGCCTCTGCGATGAGCGCATTTTCCGGAACTTGCGCGTCAGACTGCGACTTTTGCACTTAATACCCTGCGGTCAGCGAGTTTGATACCCGCTCGTCAAACGCCCTTTGCTGGTCGGGATTTAACAAAGCGCGCATCTTGAAGAGATGTTCGACAGTGACTTTTTGTAACAATCCCATTTGAACATGCACCGCTTCAATCGCGGTAGAAACCTTGGGGCCGTATTGATGTTCTTCTTCGATGGCAGCGGCAAGATCGGCATTGGCCGATCGCAGCGCGAGGTCCAGTGCCTGCCGCCTGATCCCGAAATCACTTTCCAGCTCTGCAAGCTGCTTCTCTTGTGCCTTATCAAGATCAAGCTCTTCGTGAACGAAGCTGTGGACCCCAACATTTTGGTCGTCGCTTTGGCTCCAGTGTTTGGCACCGAGGGAACCGATCCAGCCTGCGCCAAGCGCCAGCAGGACGAGAAGGATAATTTGTATTGGTCCGAATTTCATATGCTCATCACCGTCACTGTGAAACGTGAAGAAGGTTGGCGGGCGAGTAATCCGCACCGCCAATCAAAGGGCTGGTTTGGTTCATCGCCAGCGCAGGCTGATCGGCCGTTCCAAACCCAGCGCCCAGCGCGGTCACGAACATCAGCGCCGCCAGTAGACTTTTCTGGCGCGAAAGCCGGCTGCTATTCATTTCGCCGACACGGAGCCAGACATCATTGTGGAAACCATCATCGCTTGCCAGCGCCTCGGTTGATTGATCGGCCCGCAAGCTTGCAAGCATCGCATCAAGTTTAGTGTCAGATAGCGGCATTGATATTATCCCATTTCGTCGTTTCTGTTCTTTATACGCATGCTGGACAGCTTTGCCCTCGAAATTATTTTTGAGGGGTGGCCATTATCGCTGCGTATTATTGGTTAGCGGTCATCAAGGACACGGCAATGCGCGACCTCAAATTTTTTACAGGAAGGGCTGAGATGCCAATTAAGAAGTTTCGCAAATTTATGATGTGCATTGCAATTGGTCTCAGTTCGCTCAGCGTTCCTGCTCTTGCGCACGGCGATCCGACCGAGATGGGCGCTGGTCCGGGAACTGGCGCAGACCATCATGAAAAAGCTAACGGAGCCGGTGAAGCTGCGCAGAACGCCGATATGCAGGATATGATGGATGATGGCACGATGCCGATGATACCCGATGGATCAGCCCCCGTGGCGCCGGAAGGCAACCACTTAGAAGGTATGGGTGACGGCCATGGAGGCATGATGGATCATAGCGAAGCGGCAGATAATAGTAATAAGAGCTTTGGTGAGCGCCTGTTCATCTGGCTGGGCAAACTTCATACGGTTGTCATCCATTTTCCAATTGCCATGATTGTTGCCGCGTTTGCAGCCGAAGCGTTTGGTGTTGCGCGCGGTAAGCCTGACTGGCGTTCGGCAGCGCGAATTATGCTCGTCATTGGTGCCCTGGGCGCAGTAGCCGCAGCGTTTTTTGGCTGGTTTGCTGGTG
>JAGPVK010000067.1 GCA_018067055.1 Sphingomonadales bacterium
AGCAACAGCGGGTCGAAAAAGACGACCCTTATTTTCAGACGATTTCGGAAGGATGGGGCGTTGCGCTCAAAAATGCGTTCCAGTCACTGCCTGATTTCAGTTTCAAGGACTAACCGAAGCGCCTTTTTCCGGCCAGCGCCCGATGCGCCATAGCCATGGTCGTCAATTGCGCGTTGACCCGGATGCAGCTCGGCATGACGCTGGCATCGGCGACGTAGCAATTGGTCGTGTTATGGACGCACTGATTGAGGTCGACGACGCCCTTGTCAGGGTCGATGTTGATCGCATTGCCGCCGTGCGGATGGGAACTCGACAGCACCACATCGTCCGGCTCGACGATCGCCGTTTCGTAAAACGCATCAATGTCGGCATGGCTCATGTCGCTGGTCAGTGTCTGACCGCGGAGCAGGGCAGGGTAGACCTCGATCGCCCCGTTGAGAAAATGAACCTTGGTCATCGTCGCCAGCGCCCGGCGCAATAGCGCCAGTTCATCCTCGCCGATTTTCAGCTTGAGCTTGCCATTGTCCATATAGCCGAGCCGGTCGGCTGGAAACAGCACCCCGGCTGACACCAGTCGGTTGTAGTTTTTCATCCGTTCATAATGATCCTCGAACCAGCCGGGTACCAGCGTGGCCATGCTCATCGGTGGCTGAAAATGGCTTTCGATCAGAAAATCGCCGCGATCGACATAGGTTGCCATCTGGTCTTCGTTCCAGACATTGACCTCTTTGCCCTCGGGCATCAGGGCAACCACCGGGCACGCGATGTTGAGCGAAATATTGCTCCCCGATTGCAATATGCCGCTGTCGTAAAGCAATGTACTGGAAGCCAGCGCGCCCGCCGCAACCACCACACCCTTGCGCGCACGAATGGTGCGCTTTCTGCCGTCGCTCATCGTGATTTTGACAGCGTGAGCGATCCGTTTGCCATTGGCGCCTTCGTCCCACAGGATTTCGGTCGCTTCGGCCCGGTCCAAGATCCGGGCTGGTTTGCTGCGTGCTTCGCTGGTTGCATGGGCGAGGAAGCTTTCCGGCATGGCCTTTTTCCGGCCATAAGGGCACCCGGTGTTGCAATAGCCGCAATAGACGCACTCGCTATTCGGCGTGGTCGGGCCATAATTTTTCCGAAACCAGGCTGTCACCGCCTTGTGATCCATCGGATCGTTCGACTGTGCGGCATATTTGTTCCAGCCGTCGATCAGATGCGGGCCATTGTTGCGGCCGACGATCCGGTCAATTTCCGCAACGTCCAGCGCCTGCTCGACTGCATCATAGCTGCGGGACAGGTCGGTTTCGCTGACCGGGGCGCCGAGACTGGCCCATGTTTCGTAGACATCTTCCGCATCGGGATGGACGAGATTCTTGTGCTTCATGCGCAGGCAGATCCCGTTGTTGATGACGGTAGAGCCGCCGACCACACGTCCCTGAAAAACGATGATGTCCCGATCGGCAGTGGTTTGCAGCGCTCCGTCCTTGAACAGGCGCGCCGTCATCCGTGCTTCCTCATGGGTGATGCGGGAAGAGGGATAGTGGCCCCCGGCCTCGATGATCAAAGCTTCATGGCCTTCATCTGCGACCGCGGCTGCGGCGACCGCACCACCAGCACCCGAACCGATCACGATCACGTCGGTTTCCTCTGGCACCGCATCATGGCCGACGAACACTCTGGCTGTAAGATCACGATCGGGTTCGCGGCGGACCGGCCGTTCTCCCGGCGCCGAGCGGTCTCGCTGCGCTGGCAGCTCGAAATCGAGATCGGCATAGATCGGGTTGTCGAAATTCGCTTCTTCGTCGCCGGGCTGCCAGTGGCCGTAATAGCCAGCCAGAATGACGCCCTTGGTGCGTGCTATATCCTGAAACAGATCGATGCGGGATTTCTGCAACCGGCGGCGGATCAGGTTTTTGCGGATTCCGGGAGGGGCCGCGAGAAAAAATGGTCCACCGAGAACGAGCAACAGCCCGTAAAGCGCCATGCCGATTTCGACCGGCTTTTTGCCTTCGATATTGGAGAAATGCTCCTGCAAATTCTCGACCACCTGATTGGGCGAAATAGCCATCTTGCGATTGTGAAACAAAGCTTCCGCCATCGCCTTGATCATCAGCGCCTGCAATCGATTAAACGGCTTCTGCAATTTTCGTCTCCCAAGGCGCGACCCGGGGTGTCTATCGTTTCTTTCCAGTCAGCAGCGGTGTGACCGTTCCAGTCGATGGTCTATCCATCTCCCGTCGTTCTGTGGTTGAACCGGGTAACATCGCTGAACGGATCATGGACATTCCCCGACGATGGTCCGGCTTCTGCCGCCAGATCATCCAGAATAACAGGTAATCATGGTTTTCCTATCCCTGATTTCGACGGACATGTGATCCAA
The DNA here is from genome assembly GCA_018067055.1 of Sphingomonadales bacterium. Taxonomy (GTDB): domain Bacteria; phylum Pseudomonadota; class Alphaproteobacteria; order Sphingomonadales; family Sphingomonadaceae; genus Parasphingorhabdus. The sequence goes on from JAGPVK010000067.1 coordinate 2,369, forward strand.
GCCACAGCTTGTAGCGGCGTGGGTGATAGGATATATATGTTCTAATAGCCATTGAGGGTTTGTCATGCGTGAAAAAGCTCGTCATTTCACTAGCCGACTGGTCGCTGCAACAATTGTCGCGGCGCTTGTGGTTCCTGCGCCTGCTTCGGCTCAATTTGGTGGCCTGTTCAAAAAGCCCGCTGCCGAAAAAAAATCAGCTGACGGAAGCAAAGACAAAGATTGCGCCACCGATTCGAAAAGTTCGATCGGAAAATCCATCTTGGGCAGCATGATCGGAGATTTTACCCGGCGGGCCACCGGTGGCATGGGTGTGGTCGGATCGTTTATTCCGCGCGCAGAGGTAGCCGGTACACTGACCAATGCCATAGCTTGCCGACTGGATCCGGATGAACAGCTGCAGGCTGCGGAAGCGACGCGAAGCGTCACCCGATCGGAACAGATCGGCACCAGTTCGGAATGGACAAGTCAGACCCGTCCCGGCGTCTCTGGCAGTTCCACCGCGACGGCCAAGACCGTGGCGGCTGACGGTACAAGTTGCATGACCCTTACAGATGTTGTTATTGTCGATGGTGAAGAATCCCGCGTGTCCAAGCAGATGTGCAAAAATCCTGGAGAGACACGATATACAGTCGTGGTATGAATATGAAACACATGGTCAAAGCCGCCATCGCTGTTGCCTCGCTTTTTGCCATGGGGGCTACCGCCGCTGATCCTGCTGCCATGGACCCGGATAATCCAACCTGTCCGCAGGCTCCCAATTGGTCGACCAACAAGACGATGGAACTGACACCAAAAATGATCGACGGCACCAAGGTGTTGCTGGCCGAAGGGGCGGTCGATCAGGGCTTGCCCGACCGGTTGCGCAAGATATTGACCGACAATCCGGATATTTCCGAAATCTGGCTACGGTCGCCCGGCGGCGACGCGCGATCAGGCAATCAAGCTGGCCGGGTGATCCGGGAAGCGGATGCGTTGATCATCACCCGTATCCCTCAGGGTTGGACCTGTTTCAGCGCCTGCAATTTCGTGTTCATGGGCGGCCGCGCCCGGATCGTTGAACCCGGTGCCCATTTCATGGTCCATATGTTCACCATGACCAATGATCGCAATGCGATCAATTACAGCATCGAAATGGGAACCGATTCAACGGTCGGTCTGATCGGTGAAGTGGAGCAGCAAAGCGCGCTTCTGGCCACCGAAGACAATGATTTTCTGATCAGAATGGGCGTGTCGCGCAAACTGTTGTCCGAGATCATGTATAAAACCAACGCGGTGAAAACCGAGGATGGCGACAAGTCGACCCGTCGCTGTCTGACCAATGAGGAAGCGCTGCGTTACAATGTCGCCAATGTCGGGGGCTAGTCTTCAGCATCGAGCCTTTGATCCTCGCGAAAATGACAGCGCCCTTTTGCTTTTCTTTTGAAATTATGGCGTTAGCATGAGCGTGATAATCGGGGAGGCCGGACGATGCGTCATATTGCGATCATAGGATCGGGACCTGCAGGCTATTATTCGGCGGAAGCGGCGCAAAAGAAATTTGGCGAAAATGTCGCCGTGGATATCATTGATCGTTTGCCCGTTCCCTTTGGCCTGATCCGCACCGGCGTTGCCCCCGACCATCAATCGATCAAGGCCGTGTCGCGGCGCTATGAAAAAACCAACAGCGGTGACAATGTGCGCTTTGTCGGCAATGTTACGGTTGGCGTGGATGTCAGTGTCGCCGAACTGCAGGAATTTTATGACGCAGTCGTGCTGGCAACCGGCGCTCCCGATGACCGTCTGCTGGACATCCCCGGCAGCGACCTTGCCGGCGTAATCGGCAGTGCCGCCTTTGTCGGCTGGTATAATGGCCATCCGGATTTCAGGGATCTTGATCCACCGCTCGATGCCCGGTCGGTGGCGATTATCGGCAATGGCAATGTCGCGCTCGATGTCGCGCGGATATTGGCAAAGACGGAGGGGGAGTTCGCCGGCAGCGATATTGTCGGTCATGCGCTGGATGGCTTGAAGAAAAGCGCGGTTGAAAGGATAACCTTTCTGGGACGGCGCGGGCCACATCAGATCGCGATGACGCCCAAAGAACTGGGCGAACTCGGCCATCTGGAGCGCGCCAGACCGGTTGTCGAAGCGGAAGATTTTCCGGATATCGGAGACGATGCGATGCTCGAGCCGGGCATGCGCAAATCGGTCAACCATTTGCGCAGTTTCCAGATCGCGGCAGCCGATGCCGAGCATAAACCGATCGAGATCGCTTTTGATTTTTTTGCGATGCCGATCGAAATTCAAGGCGAAGGCAGGGTCGAGAAGCTGATCATTGAACGAACCGAACTGGACAAGGACCTGCGATCGATCGGAACCGGCGAGCTTTATGAGCTGGACTGTCAGCTCGTGATCAGCTGCATCGGCTATCGTACGCCGCCGATCGACGGCGTTCCCTATGAACATGGCCGGGGACGCTTTGCCAACAGCGACGGACGGATATTGCCGGGCCTCTATTGCGTCGGCTGGGCAAGGCGTGGGCCATCGGGCACGATCGGTACCAACAAGCCAGATGGCGCTGCAGTGGTGGAAATGATCGATGAGGATATAAGCGAGAGCAGTCGCAAGCCTGGTCGCGCCGGACTCGATAGCCTGCTGGCAAGCCGTGGCGTTGAGACCGTCACGTTCCGCGACTGGAAGAAGATCGAGGAAGCGGAGGTCGCTCGCGCGAGGGAAGGCTCGCCGCGCGAGAAATTTACCGATATTGCGGATATGATCGCGGCACGGGACTAGCTGGGCAACCACTCTCGCAAAATCGCATTCACTTTTTCCGGGGCTTCCTGTTGCACCCAGTGGGAGACACCGGGCAGGCGGTGCAGTTCGAGATCAGGAACCCACTCTTCGGTGCCATCGGTGCAGCGAATATCGATTGCAGCATCTTCTTCGCCCCAGATCATCAGGGTGGGAATATGCACCATCGCATCGCCAATGTCCCGCGCATCCGGCGCGCGCAGCAAGGCGCGGTAATAGTTGATCATCGATCGCAGCGCACCGGGGCGGCTGGCGGCATCGGCATAGACCTGCAAATCTTCTTCCGGAAAGCGGGACTTGTCGACCGCCATTCTGGAAATCGCGCGCTTGATCCGTTCGGCGCCGTTCAGGCCGAACAACCATTCGGGTATCTGCGGTAGTTGGAAGAAGAAAATATACCAGCTTTTCTTCAGCTGATACCAGTGTTTCAGTTCGCG
>JAGPVK010000471.1 GCA_018067055.1 Sphingomonadales bacterium
GGGTTATCAGACCGCTGTGCAGGCCAAGATCGGCTTTGCCATGGAGGCCGGCGACAGCGAGTTGCGGCACACGACCCACTCCGAATTGAATGGTGTCGCCATCATTGACGATCGAAGCGACATGGCCCGCTATCGCATCGCTGATCGCATCGCCCTTTGGCACGGGTTGAACCGGCAAACCCTCCTCAATGAAAATGCTGTAATCCAGCGCATCCAGAGCGATCTTCGGCGCGCCTGGCAAGTCGGGCATTGCAGGATTGATCTGGGCAACCACGCAATCGCAATGCGGCAAAAGGTCGGGCATGAAATCGGCGGAGAGTCCGGTACTGCACAGCCCTGCAGCATCAGGCGGCGCAAGCTGGATCAGTGCGATGTCGATCGGTCCGGTCGCCTTCAGCCAGTCGGAAATCCGGCTGTAATGCGATGGCACAAAATCCACTCTACCGGCTGTCCAGGCTTCACCGAGTGCGGGATAGTTGAAAAAACTGGTGAGTCGATTTCCTCGTCCGTCACCGCCGATATCAAAACCGTTCAAGCCGGGGGTGAGCGGGGAGACGAAGTGGATGCCTTCAACCCTGGACTCTGCTTCGGCGATGGCGCGCAGCAAAGCGACCGGCTGTCCCACGCTTCCCTGCACAAACACCCGCATTCCCGGCTTCAGCAGGGCTGCAAGCTGGTCCGCGGTGATTGTTTTTGGCCTCATGCTAGAGACTATAGCCGCCATCGAGAACGAGCGTCTGGCCGGTCACGAACCGCGCCCTTTCCGAGGCGAAGAACAGGACCGCCTGGGCAACCTCCTCGGCTGTACCGAGCCGCTTGAGGGCGGAATTGCGGACCGCCGCGTCAATATAGCGATCATCATAGGCCGTGCCCTTGAGCTTGCGGAACAAGCCGGCGTCGATCAGCCCGAGGGCGACGCTATTGGCGCGAATGCCGTTGCGCCCCTCTTCCCGCGCAATACCGGTCATGATCGCATCGTTCGCAGCCTTGGGAATGACCGAAAGCGCATCCTTGTTGGGCCAGCGAAACAGCCCGGTCGTGCTGATGGTAACAAAACTGCCGCCTTCTTTGCGCATATGCGGCAACAGGGCGTGGACGACATTGTAGAAGCCAGCCGTGTCCGCCTCCATGACCCGCCAAAGCTCGTCGGGCGGAATATCACCGAGAAATTTCATCGCGATATGCGAGCCCGAGGCGTTCACCACGGTATGGATCCGTCCAAAGCGATTGATCACATCCTGCAGGGTTTCATCGACCGCTGCCCGATCCTCCATTGCCAGAGGAAAAGCCGCTCCGCTGCGCCCGGCCGCTTCAATATTGGCGACCACCTTTTCAGCCGCTTCGCTGTTGGTATGATAGGTGAGCGCAACGTCGGTTCCAGCCTCGGCAAGTGCGGTGCAAATGGCGCTGCCGATACCGCCGCTGCCGCCAAGGACAAGCGCTGCGCCGTCACTGCCGGGAAAGTCTTTTTCGAAAGCCATCGTTAAAGGCTCCTCGAAATGATTTCTTTCATGATCTCGTTCGTGCCGCCGTAGATCATTTGCGCCCGGGCATCGGTCCATGCGCGGGCCACCGGATATTCAAGCATATAACCATAGCCCCCGTGCAGCTGCACGCATTCGTCGAGCACGCGATTCTGCAATTCCGTGCACCACCATTTCGCCATGGCGGAGGATTCGGGATCGAGCTTCCCGTCGACCGCGAGATCAATACAATGATCGACGAAGACGCGCGCGACCTGGGTCTTGGTCTTGCATTCGGCAAGCTTGAACTTGGTGTTCT
>JAGPVK010000261.1 GCA_018067055.1 Sphingomonadales bacterium
CTATGCCCAGATAGCAGAAATGCTGACGGGTCCGGTCGCGCTTGCCACATCGGATGATCCGGTGGCCGCTGCAAAAATCGCAGTGGAATTTGCAAAAACCAACGATCGTTTGGAAATCGTTGGCGGCGCAATGGGCGACACCCTTCTTGACGAAGCGGGCATCAAGACCCTGGCTGCCATGCCTTCGCTTGACGAACTGCGCGGAACGATTGTTGGATTGCTTGTCGCACCACAAACGAAAATCGCACGGGTTCTTGTCGAGCCGGCAACCAGTGTTGCACGCGTACTCAGCGCTTATGCTGCTGCGGGTGAATGAATTTAACTTTTCAAATATTTAGAAAATTGGAGCGTATTTAAAATGGCTGATATTGCAAAACTGGTCGAAGAACTTTCGAAACTCACCGTCATGGAAGCGGCTGAACTGTCCAAGGCACTGGAAGAAGAGTGGGGCGTTTCTGCTGCCGCTGCTGTTGCAGTTGCCGGTCCAGCGGCTGCCGCTGGCGAAGCTGCTGAAGAGCAGACCGAATTTGACGTAATCCTGACCGGCGACGGCGGCAAGAAAATCCAGGTGATCAAGGAAGTCCGTGCGATCACCCAGCTTGGCCTGACCGATGCGAAAGCCCTCGTCGAAGGCGCGCCTAAGGCGATCAAGGAAGGCGTTAACAAAGCCGAAGCAGAAGACATCAAAGCGAAGATCGAAGCTGCCGGCGGTACCGTCGAACTTAAATAAGCCTGACGGTTTATTGATAAATCAGGGGGTGGTTTCCGGTTCGGAAGCCGCCCCTTTTTTTATGCCCCTGTTTGTGCCTGTATCTATGGTAGCGTGAACACCAGCCGGGCGCCGATGATATCCAGACCCGGATTCTGGACCCGGCTGAAAATCCCGGCATGGCTCAAATGAACCCAGGTCGCTTCCAGATCGACTTTCTCCGACAAGCGCGCACCGACCGACAATTCCGGTTCAAACAGCACCCGCGAACCCAATTGCCGTTGCGAGCCGTCGGGCGCAAATTCCAGTCGGGGGCCATCGTGAATCGCAATCCCGATCCCGGGCCGCACATATATCCTGTCCCCGAACTTCCAGCTCAATCCGGCCGCAGCAAAGCTGGTGTTGCCGGAAAGATTGACCGAAGCCAGCAGATAGGGTGACGGCTTGCCGATGACAGACAGCGCCTCGATCCGGTCGCCACGGTAGCCCGCCTGCAGATCGACGCTGTCGGCATCGGAATCGACGGCAATGATGGTCACCACCTGATGCGCCGCGAACCCGCCATAAATTTCATCGGCATGGGCAGGTGAAGCGAGGACCAATCCCAGAAAAACCGTCAGATAGCGTGCAGAAAAACCGACCATCAGGACAATTTACAAGCGTTTCAGGCTTAGCGTAAGCCCGATGCACGGTAAGTCTTTTTCTGGGGCATGTTGACGGCTCAAGTTAATTCAGCCGATCGGCACCATTTTAACCGGCATCTGATCAATCTCGTGCAGGAAACAACTGCCGGAATAGGTGAGCGGACCATCCTGCTCGACCCGAACATTGCGGCCGAGAATTTCTTCGAACAGCACCGCCAGCTGCATTTCCGCCAGCCGCGCACCCACGCAACGGTGGACGCCGTGACCGAAGGCGATATGGCGGCGGGCATTGTCTCTGGTAAAATCCACAACATCCGGATTGGTAAAAAGCTTCTCGTCGCGATTGGCCGAGATATACCAGAGGATGATTTTCTCGCCCGCCGGAATGATCTGGCCGCCCAGTTCCGTCTCGCAGGTCGTGGTCCGCCGCATGTGCGTGACGGGGGATTGCCAGCGAATGATTTCCTGCGCCGCATTGGCCACCAGCGAAGGATCGTTGCGCAGCAGTTCAAACTGATCGGGGAACATGTTGCAGGCCCGGACAAAGCCGCTCATGCTGTTGCGCGTGGTGTCATTGCCGCCCACGATCAGCAGCGCGATATTGGCCAGCCGCTCCAGCTCGGGCATATTACCCATCGCCTCGCTGTGGATGATGCGGTTCAGAATCTTGTCATTCGGCGGCTGCTTGCGCTCCTGTTCAAACAGCTCGTCAAACTTGCCCAGCATCTGGTACATTTCAGCAAAGAATTTCTGCATCCGTTCCTCGCTCTGGTCCGGCGAAACATCGCTGGCGGTATCCGACCAGCGCTTCATGTCGCGCCATTGCTCCCAGGGGAAATCGAACAGCACGCAGAGCATGCCGATGGTCAGCTTCACCGAGACTTCCTCTACCCAGTCAAACGTCCCGCCAACCGGGAGTGCATCGAACAGCTCCTTGGTACGCTCTCTTATCTCCGGTTCTCGAGCGAGCATCTCGCTCGGGTTGAACGAAGGCTGCACCACCTTGCGCTGAGCCGTATGGGTAGGGGCGTCCATGGCAATGAAATTGGGAAACTCATATTCCCCACTGCTGTCGGTGATCGTGATCCCGCCATGCTCATAGGAAGAAGAATAGGCTTTCGGATCAAGTTCCACTTTCTGCACCAGATCATGGGTCACCACCGACCAATAGGGTCCATAAGGGCTGTCGGGGAGATAGCTGACCGGCATTTCGCGGCGCAGCTGCGCGAAGGGCTCCTGCCAGCGGTTTTCGGAATAGAGCGCACCTTCACTCACATCAAAGGGCGTGATCGCCCGTTTTTCCAGAACATCAGAATTGGTCATTGCATTTCTCTCCTGCCTTGCAGATTATCCGATGATTGCGGAAAGGCAAGCCGCTACTTACACAAATGTTCATTAAGGCAGGGGCGAAGACAATGACCGACAATGACGATCTCAGGGCATTGGTACGGACGATTCCCGATTATCCCAAGCCGGGCATCCAGTTTCGCGATGTATCGACTCTGCTGCTCGACGGCCCCGCCTTTCGCAAAACCATCGACCGGATGATTGCGCTGGTCGATCCGGACAGTTTCGACCTGATCGCTGGCATCGAAGCACGCGGATTCATCGTTTCGGCGGCCATGTCCTATGCGCTAACCAAGGGCAAGATCATGCTGCGCAAGCCCGGAAAATTGCCGGGCAAGTCGGTGAGTATCGACTATGCGCTGGAATATGGCAGCGACAAGATTGAAATGCATGTTGATGCGATCCAGCCCGGCCAGCGCGTGCTGCTGGTTGACGATCTGATCGCCACTGGCGGCACGGCTTTGGCCGGCGTGCAACTGCTGCGCGGTCAGGGCGCGATTGTCGAACAGGCCTTGTTCATTGTCGACCTGCCCGATCTGGGCGGGGCCCAGAAGCTCGCTGCCGCCGGGGTGACGCCGAAGGCGCTGATGGCCTTTGCCGGTGATTGACCATATCGCGATCATCACCGGTGTGCAGGACGAGGCCGATGCCTTCCAGCGTGATCATCCGGTAACGTGCGTGGCCAGTCCGCTGGGTTCCATCCGCCAGCTCGAACATGCCGGCAAGCAGGTTTCGGTGCTATGCTCCGGCATTGGCAAGGTCCACGCCGGAGCCGCCGCGCTCTATATGCACAGCCATTTCCGCCCGGACCTGCTGATGGTGATCGGCACCGCTGGCCATGTCAGCAGCAGCCAGGGGGACTGTTTCTATCTCGGCGAATCCCTGCAAGCCGATTATGGTACGCTCGAAAAATTCGGTGAGCACGACGGCTTCACCCATTATAACGCCGGCGCCTGGCCCATCGGCCCGTCGGACTGGAAGCCGTTTATATCCCATCCAATGCCCGAAGCCCTCGCCCTGCCCCAGGCGCGGATCGCGACCGCCGACTGTTTCGTCAAATGCCCCGACCGCTCGGGCTATTTGCGCGATGTGCTCAAAGCCGACCTGGTCGACATGGAGACCGCCGCAGTGGCCCAGATTGCGGCGCTGCTCGATATCCCCTGGGCCGGAATCAAGGCGGTGACCGATGGCGCCAACAGCGACAGTTCCGGTGATTTTCACGCCAATCTCGAACGGGCCGCAAACCGCGCCGCCGATGAGGCGGCACGGTTTATTGAATTGCTATGATTGCATTTGACAAGCCCCCACAATCTTAGCCATGAAATGGATGGTCGCTCAATAATCGGAGCCAAGCCACGTGCCAATAGTTGAATTTTTCGTCAGAAAAACGCTAAATTTCATGCCGATATTGTTCGGTTTTCTGTTCTTTGGACCGCTTTTTGCACAGATTATGGACGGATTCGGGTTGCAACAGCCGCTGGGCCTGTCGACCCTGACTCTCGGACTGATCATCGGCGGCGCATGGGGCATATGCGCGTTTTTCCGCGGCAGCTGGATCTGGGCGAGACCATGACCGAGGCAGAGCTGCGCAAACAGGAACGGCTGATCGCCCGCAAATATGCTGATCGCTTTCCATGGGAAGTCCCGGTCTGGGGCCTGGGCAATCTTTTGATCTGGCTTTCGCTTTGGCCGCTAGTGTTTCTCGATATATTGCCGCTGTGGCTCGCTTTCCCGATTGCCTGCGTCAACGTGATGGCCTGTTTCCTGCCGGCGCACGAAGCGGTGCACGGCATGATCGCCAGACCCGGCCAGAGGTTGCGCTGGCTGAACGAACTGGTCGGCCATCTCAGCCTGTTGCCCATGGCAATGCCCTATCGCATCCAGAAACTGACCCATTTCGAACATCACAAACATGTCAATCATCCGGAAAATGATCCCGACATCACCACCCAGTCCAAGGGACCGTGGGACGCCATCTGGCAAAGCTTTGTTCAGCGGCAACGCGGCAAGGGTGGCGTGCTGCGCGGCTATGGCTATATATTGGAAAAAATCGGACGATCCGATGTGCTGGTCGACGGCGCGCTTTATCAACTGGGCTTCTTTGCCGCATTATTCACGCTCGCATGGAGCGGCTATGCGATAGAGGCCGCCCTGCTGTGGTGGGCGCCTCGCCATATCGGCATAGCCTATATCCAGTTTTTCTTCAGCTGGGCCCCGCATCATCCGGCGGTCAAACGGGGGCGCTATGACAATGCCAAATTCTTCAAAAGCCGGGTCGGCAATATCGCCTCGATGGGCATGCAATATCATCTGATCCACCATCTCCACCCGTTCATCCCGCTAACCGACACGCCCAAGGCCTTTCGCGAGCTGCGACCAATACTCGAGGCGCGAGGGTGCCGGTTTGAAGGCGATTTGAAGTAAGCAGATTTCGCCTAGTTCGCGACCCAATTGCCGTGGAATCCCGGCGGGATCCGATGCGGCACATGGATCACCGCTTGTAGCTCACCCATAAAATCATCCGCATTCAGGATCTGCAACTCGGTCGTTTCGTTCGCGGCATCGATCACCAGCCCGATCAGCCAGCCATCATCTTCTCTGGCATCTTCCTTGGCATCAACCACGGAATCATCCGACCGCGGAACGAACACGAATTCGCCGGGGTAACGGTCCTCGCCCAGTTCGCGGGTCAGTGTCTTGCCGCTGTCCATATCATGCTTGAACAACTGCGATCCGCCGCGATCAAACACGCCGCTGTCATTTTCAGCCAGCGCCACGCTGTAGACATAGCGATAGGGCTGCGCCGTCATCCGTTCGTTATAGCGCGGAAATTCCTGATTCTTGTCGTGGATGATCTTGCGGTCGACCGATTTGGTTTCCGGATCAATCGTCCAGCGCTCGAACCGTGCCCACTCGCCGCCGGGACCATAAGGCGACTGCGCGTACATGCTCTCATGCACCACAACGTCGACAATCACCTTGCCGTCGGCGGTCTCGAACGCATTGGCAGGGTGGAAAACATAGCAGGGCTCGACATCGCACCAGATGATATCATCGTTGCTACCGGTCTTGGGCAGCAGGCCAACCCGGGCGCCATGGTCCGGATTCCAGTCATAGGGAAATTGAAAACCCTTGATCAGCCGTTTCATCGAAAGCGTTGCCGGCAGGTCAAGCACCAGCACATAATTTTCGGTGATCGCGCAATCATGGATCGACGGGCCATCCTTGACCGCAATCGGCTCCTCGCGGATGACCTTGCCAGCCGGATTGACCACCACATGCCAGATCGTATCCTGGGTCGCTGCATCATAGCAGATTGCGTGGTAGTTACCGGTTTTCGGGTCGAGATGCGGATGGGCGGAAAAAGCGTGAGTCAAGGTGCCGTCAAACGGATTGTGCTTGATCGTATCCAGTTCGTCGTTGAGCTCGACCGGGAAACCGCCAGCCTCGACGATCGCGAAAGTCCGGCCGTCAATGCCGACGATATTGGTATTGGCGGTATCCGACCGCGGATTGCGCACGCCCGGCTTCCTTGGTTCGCCCAGCGCGTCGCTCACCGCATTGCTACGGATCCAGCGGTTGCGATACCAAGCCGCCTCGCCGCCCTTGATCCGGATGCCATGCGCCATGCCGTCACCGACAAACCAGTGAT
>JAGPVK010000069.1 GCA_018067055.1 Sphingomonadales bacterium
CACCGCCCCCAACATTCATCGCCATAGGATTTTATCCTCTCAAAACTAAACCATCTGAAGGGAACGAAAGCTCCCTCGTCGTGCGTTGGCCGGGTTGCCAGCCGCACAACAGCGGCTGACGAAACCCGGCCCCCGGCTTATCTCTTTGCAGCAGGTGCAGCAGGCTTCGCAGCAGGTGCAGCTGGCTTCGCAGCGGCTGAAGCAGGTGCGATTGGCTTAACGCCGCCGTCCGAAGCCATATAGCCCAGAACGTCGTTCGAGAAAGCAGCAAGCTGTTCAGCGATCCGCTTGTTGCGGCCCTGCAGCCAGTTGTAGGCCAGAACGGCAGGAACAGCCACACCAAGACCCAGAGCGGTCATGATCAGTGCTTCACCAACCGGGCCAGCAACGGCGTCGATCGATGCCTGACCGGCGATGCCGATTTTGATCAGCGCGCGATAGATACCGATAACCGTACCGAACAGGCCGATAAACGGCGATGTTGCACCAACAGTAGCCAACCATGGCAGGCCGGTAGCGAGCTTGGACTTGATCAGATCTTGCGACCGTTCGATCGAACCGTGCAGCCAGTCATGCGCTTCAACCGGATCGGTCAATTTCGCATGGTCGGCATCAGCCTTGATCGCGTCATCGACGATTTGACGATAGGCAGAATTCTTGTCGAGCTTCGCGGCGCCTTCCTTGAGCGTGCCAGCGCGCCAGAACGTCGAGCGCATAGCATCGCCCTGCTTCATGATCTTGTTCTGTTCGAACAGTTTCGAAAACAGGATATAGAAAGACGACACAGACATGATCGTCAGAATTGCCAGAACAGACCATGCGATAACGCCGCCCTGCTGCATAGCTTCGACGAAACCGAAAGCGTTTTGTGGTGGAGTGGCAGCAGCGGCCAAAATTTCAATCAACATTTTAACATTCCCCTCAGGATAAACTAATTGCAAAAAAACTGTTGCGGGAAGGACATCTTGTAATGCCCTCCCCAATTTACATCATTATTTGGGTATCTGCCAACGAACGGCATTGGCGTAATAGCCGGTGGTTGGATTGCCGTTCGAGTCCAGAGCAGGCTTGAAGCGAGCGCGTCGCGTCAGGTTTTTGCAGGCAGCTTCGTCGAGATCGGCATGGCCGCTAGAACCTGTGATCTGACAATCGGATACCCGGCCATCGGCGTTGACAGTGAGGCGGAACCGCGTCGTGCCTTCCCGTTCTTCGCGCAAAGCTCGCGATGGATAATCGTTCGCATTGGCCCAGCTACCAGGATTACCCCGTGCCTCCGGATTCGCCCGTTGTGGGGGCGGTGGTGGCGGTGGTGGCGCTGGTGGCGCTGCTATAGGAGCCGGAGGCGGCGGTGCAGTTGGCACCGTACGGATCACCGGCCGTGGTGCGGCCACAGGCGCTACGATAGGCGGAGGCGAGACCACTGGTGGTGGCTCGATTGGCTTATCTGGCGGAGGTGGCGGTGGTTCCTCCGGTTCTTCCGGTGGTTCTTCTTCATCAATGTCAATCATATCCAGCTGCGAGGCAACCTTCTTGACGGCAGTATAGGCTAGGCCGGTGACCAGCGCATAGCCAAGTAACAGGTGAATGATTACGACAAGAACGATCGATATGACCTTGTTCGAACTCATCTCTTGGTCAGCATAAGCCATTCAGAAATGTAACTCCTTTTTCCCCATCACAAGGTAGTATACTCCATCGCTGAAGTTCCCAACAAAAAGCGAGTGGCTTTAAAACCATCGCGCCCCTTATCCCCATGACCACTTTTCGTTCGCTTGAAAGCTATCTTAAATTTGTTTTAACGTGCTAGTTCCAAGCAGGCAATCGCTTTGTTGGTTCAGCATCGATTAAGCTGTCAAAGACCCACAATAAGGGCTAAAACCCGCCATCTTTAATTCCTGTTTCAGAGAAAATCATGCGCTCCTTTTTGATGCTCGCCTTCACCCTGTTTACCACTCAGATTGCTGTATTTCCAGCTTTCTCACAGGTCATGGAGGAGAGCGACCCACTGCAATATGCCGACATTGCCGACCTCAGCGCGGATGCCCCTATCATTATTCACGTGACCGTTAAAGAGGCAATAAAAGTCGCGCCGGAACGTGCTCCCAATGCCCCCGCTGGAACGCAACGCTTTTATATAATCGCCTCAACCAACGCGCTGATTCGTGGTCAGGGAGGGGTCGGCGAAACGATTCGCTACGTCATAGATCTGCCTCTGGATGCTCGGGGTCGCGCTCCGAAAATCAAGAAACAACCGTTCATAATATTCGCCCGTCGGCCGTCTGGCAGCACCGGCGATAATGTTCAGCTGGTGGCCAAGGATGCGCAAATTGCATGGACGCCCGCCCGTGAGCAGCGCGTCCGTTCGGTGGTCCGCGAGCTGCTTGATCATGACGCACCACCCGCGATTTCCCGGATCGTCAGCGCCTTTCATGTGCCGGGGACCGTCATTGGAGAGGGTGAAACCCAGATTTTCATGGAAACGGATTCAGGGTCACCGATATCGATCACCGTGCTGAAACGCGATGGCCAGCGGAAATTCTGGGCTGTCTCGCTGGGTGAAATTGTCGACGAGGCGGCACGCGCGCCGGTTAGAAACAGTCTGCTTTGGTACCGGCTGGCCTGCTTTCTGCCGCGTCAATTGCCTGGCAGCGCCTTGGCCGGAGATAGGCTTGCCAATGCCCAGCAGGCCCGGAGCGACTATCAGACCGTGCTCAACGATCTCGGCAGCTGCCCGAGATCGCGTCAGCCCTGATGCCCCGGAACTAGTACTAGCATTCGTGCAAGTCGGCGCTAATAAGGCGCCAACAATCTTACCCAAAACGCAAAGAGGCTTTTGACCATGACTGCTCCGCTTCGCATCGCGCTCGCTGGACTGGGCACCGTCGGTACCGGTGTCATCCGGCTCATCGAAGAAAATGGTGCCATGATCGCACAACGGGCCGGCCGGCCGATTGTCGTAGCCGCCATTTCTGCCCGCGACCGGAACCGTGATCGTGGCATCGACCTGGCCGCCTATCCGTGGTTCGACCAGCCCGAAATGCTGGCGGAGCTTGATGACATCGATTGCGTTGTGGAAATGATCGGCGGCTCCGATGGCACCGCGCTCGAACTGGCGCGCAAGAGCCTGGCAGCGGGCAAGTCCTTCGTGACCGCCAACAAGGCGATGATTGCCCATCACGGGATGGAACTGGCGAAGACGGCCGAGACCGGCAATCTCTCGCTCAGATACGAAGCAGCGGTTGCCGGGGGCATCCCGGTGATCAAGGGGCTGCGCGACGGCGCTTCGGCAAATCGGATCGAGCGGGTGTACGGCATTCTCAATGGCACCTGCAATTATATCCTGACCGAGATGGAAAAACACGGGCACGCCTTTGACGATGTCCTGAAAGAAGCGCAGAATATCGGCTATGCCGAAGCCGATCCCGGCTTTGATATCGACGGCGTCGATGCAGCACACAAGCTTGCCATTCTGGCCGCATTGTCCTTTGGCAAGGCCCTCGATTTCGAAGGCGTGGAAATTGACGGCATTCGCAACATCATGGCGGCCGATATCGGCCAGGCCAAGGCGCTGGGATATCGCATCCGCCTGCTCGGCATGGCCCGCATCGACGACGGCAAATTGTTCCAGCGGGTCAATCCCTATCTGGTGCCGGAAAGTCATCCGCTGGCTCATATCGAGGGATCGACCAATGCCGTGGTCGCCGAGGGCAATTTCTCCGGCCGCTTGATGTTTCAGGGTGCCGGTGCGGGCGAAGGGCCAACGGCCTCTGCAGTCGTCGCCGATCTGATCGATATCGCTCGAGGCGATGCCGGCACCGTATTTGCCACACCCGCCAGCAAGATGGAGGCGTGCGAGCGCGCCGAAAACGGCAACCGGATCGGCAAGAGCTATGTGCGTTTCATTGTCGCTGACAAACCCGGCGTTCTGGCCGAAATCACCGCCGCGATGCGCGATGCGAATGTGTCGATCGAGAGCTTGATACAAACCGCGAAAACCGATGAAGGATCAGTGCTGATCTCTATGGTCACGCATGACAGTCGCGAGCGGAATGTCTCTGAGAGCCTGGCGGCCCTGTCCTGTTCCACCAGTTTGCAGGCGGCTCCCGTGGTGATGCATTTGCTCAGCGATCAGGACTGATCATTCGCCGGTCAGAACAGCATCACGATATTGCTGTTGATAATCTTCGGTTGGGACCTCACCAGTTTCAAGCCCAGCGGCCTGTTTTAATCCATCCAGAATCCGCCCGGCTTTACCATTACCAACAACAGATTTTAGCCGTTCGATAGAACAGCTGCTATCCTGTAGCGAAACTCCGCAACTTCCTGATGCCACGCGGGAGGAATTCGCCGCTGGAATTTCTCCGCGCCGGGGTCCATCATTTCGATTTGGTCTGGCCAATTCGGGAAACGGCAACCTCTGCATGCGATCAATCTCGGGTGTGCCGCACACCACAATCTCTTCATCGGTGCGATGGAGGAGACAGCCGTCAGCATCTACTGCCACCAATTGCCGCGCATTTGCCAGCAACTGGGTGGTCCGGTCCACCGGCATCTCACTCTGCCCCATCGCGGTCGACGGTATCAACAAAAGGATCAGAAAAACCTGTCTCGACAATGCAATATTGCTCCCCTATCGAGAGTTCAAAATTATCCCCTATAGAAGGACTAATCGATAATATGCCCAAAGCAAGCGACATATTGGACCGCGTACTGGTCATGGAAATGGTCCGCGTCACCGAGGCGGCGGCGATATCGGCAGCCAATCTGATCGGCCGCGGCGATGAAAAGGCAGCGGATGCTGCTGCCGTGGAAGCGATGCGCGCTGCACTGAACGAACTGGACATATGCGGCACCGTGGTCATCGGCGAAGGCGAACGCGACGAAGCGCCGATGCTTTTTATCGGTGAAAAAGTCGGACGCGGCTGCGAAGGCGAAGCACCGGCCATAGATATTGCGCTCGATCCTCTGGAAGGCACAACCATTACCGCCAAGGCGGGTGCCAACGCATTGGCCGTTCTCGCGATCGCGGAAAAGGGCAATCTGCTGAACGCGCCCGACGTCTATATGGACAAGCTGGCGGTCGGCCCCGGCTATTCGCCCGGCATCATCGATCTCGACAAGTCGGTCACC
>JAGPVK010000274.1 GCA_018067055.1 Sphingomonadales bacterium
GCTTCGAACAGGGTAACCTTGTGCCCGCGTTCGGCGGCAACCATCGCATAGGCGAGACCAGCCGGACCTGCACCGATCACGGCGATGCTTTTTACTACTGCCGCCGGCAGATAGTTCAGCATGGTCTCATGACAGGCTCTGGGGTTGACCAGACAGGAAGTCAATTTGCCGGAAAACGTATGGTCCAGACAGGCCTGATTGCAGGCAATGCAGGTATTGATTTCATCTTCGCGACCCTCGATTGCCTTGCGCATGAAGGCGCTGTCGGCGAGCATCGGCCGCGCCATCGACACCAGATCGGCATCGCCGCGCGCCAGCACTTTCTCTGCGACATCCGGCATGTTGATCCGGTTGGAGGTGATCACCGGTACGTTGATCGCCTTGCGCAATCGGCCGGTCACAGAGGTGAATGCGGCGCGGGGAACCATGGTGGCGATCGTCGGCACGGCACTTTCATGCCAGGTAAAATGGGTGGAAATAATCGTAACACCGGCTTTTTCCAGAGCCTTGGCCAGCGTGACGATCTCGTCCCAGCTCATGCCGTCTTCCAGCATATCCATCGCCGCGATGCGGAAAATCAGGATGAAGTCTTCACCGACGGCAGCGCGGGTTCGCTCGACGATTTCAATCGCGAAGCGGATACGATTCTCATAGCTGCCGCCATATTCATCTTCGCGCAAATTGGTTTTCTGGACCAGGAAGGTCGAAATCAGATAGCCGGCCGAGCCGATAATCTCGACGCCGTCATAGCCGGCCTTTTTCGCCATCACCGCGCAACGCACATGGTCGCCGATCTGCTTTTCTATCCCAGCCTTGTCGAGTTCATTGGGGACATAGCGGGCAATCCTTGACTTCACCGCCGAAGGACCAACGCAATCCGGCGTATAGGCCAGCGGACCGGGGTGCAATATCTGCATGCAGATCTTTACGTCGGGAGCGGCGGTGTGGACGGCATCCGTGACCAACCGATGCTTTGCGGCTTCCTCGTCGTTCGACATGCGGGCGCCATGGCTCGATGATTCTTCATTCGGGGCGATGCCGCCGGTGATGATCATGCCGATATCATTAGCCGCCCGTTCCGCGAAATAAGCGGCCATGCGTTCAAACCCGCCCTCGATTTCCTCGAGGCCGGTATGCATCGAACCCATGATCGCGCGATTTTTTATGGTGGTGAAGCCGAGATCGAGCGGCTCCAGTAATTTTGGATATTTCATATCGTCTTTCTTAGCCGCAATATGGGAAAGCCCCCACATACAAAAATGCTAGCGAATTCCAACCGGATAGTCGGTGCGCCAATAGCGACAGAGTCACATCAATCATCGTCGCCATGGATTATACTAGTTGACGCTGGCTTGAAAGCGGGCGATCGAAACGCAAGGCACAAGACCTAATTTGGAGAGCGAAATGCAAAAATATCTGCAACATTATATCAATGGCAAATGGGTGGATTCCATCGGTGGAACCTTGCATGCGGTGATCAATCCGGCGACCGAGGAACCGGGCACAGAAATAACCATGGGGACCGAGGCCGACGTCGATGCTGCGGTTGCGGCAGCAAAATCTGCCTTTGAATCCTATAGTCAGACCAGCCGCGAGGAACGGCTCGCCTTGCTCGGCCGGATCGTCGAAGAATATCAGAAACGCATGCCCGACATCGCGCGGTCCTTGGCAGAAGAAATGGGTGCCCCGGTCAGCCTGGGTACCGCAGCACAAGCGCCGGCAGGACTGGGCGGCTTTCTGGGAACCATAGCGGCGCTCGAGGAATTCCAGTTTTCCGAACGACAAGGCCCCAACACGATCGTCTATGAACCGATGGGCGTCATCGGCATGATCACGCCGTGGAACTGGCCGTTGAACCAGATCGCGCTGAAAGTCGCACCGGCGCTGGCTGGTGGCAATACGATGGTTTTGAAACCGTCCGAGGAATGCCCCGGCAATGCAGCGATACTGGCCGAAGTGATGGATGCGGCCGGCGTTCCGGCTGGCGTGTTCAATCTCGTGCAAGGCGATGGCCCGACGGTCGGCGCCCGCATAGCATCGCACCCCGATATCGATATGGTCAGCTTTACCGGCTCGACGCGAGCCGGAATATTGGTCGCGAAAGCGGCCGCCGATACGGTCAAGCGGGTGCATCAGGAACTGGGCGGGAAATCACCGAATCTGGTACTGCCCGGAGCAGATCTGGAGACGGTTCTACCACCGACGGTCGCTGGGGTCCTGATCAATACGGGGCAAAGCTGTATCTCGCCCACCAAGGTGCTGGTGCATAATAGCCAGGCCGTCGAAGCGAGCAAGATGATCAAGGATATTTTCGCAGCGCAGGAAGTCGGCGATCCGATGAGCGAAGGCGGTCATCTCGGCCCTGTCGTCAACAAGGCGCAATATGACAAGATTCAGGATCTGATCCAGTCCGCGATCGACGAAGGCGCAACGCTGGAAACCGGCGGCACCGGGCTGCCGACCAATGTCAACCGCGGCTTTTATGTCAAGCCGACCGTCTTCAGCGGGGTTAGCTCTGACATGCGGATCGCCAGGGAAGAGATTTTCGGACCGGTCATCACCGTGATGAGCTATGACAATGTCGACGAAGCGGTAACGACGGCAAATGACACCGAATATGGCCTGTCTGCGGTCATATCGGGCGACCCGGCCGAGGCTGCCAAAGTCGCTCCACGACTGCGCGCCGGGATGGTGGCCATCAATAATTGGTCGCCAGCGCCTGGGGCACCCTTTGGAGGCTACAAACAATCAGGCAATGGCCGCGAAGGCGGTGTCTATGGTCTGAAAGACTTTATGGAAATGAAATCGATCAGCGGCATTCCAGCCTAGCTGGAGACTTTTTGTGAGGCGGTCTGCCGCAGGCTCCTGAGAATGGAAGAAGCGTATTTACGGCTGTTTCGCGCATGAGCAAGCAGAGGGTGTGTTGCGAAATCGGATCGTCGCAGCCACCCCGCTTGAACACAGAGCTTGTTATTATTAGTTTCAGCCCCTGCACTGCTCTTCGCTCTGCAAATCCGGCGCTATGTCAATCAAATGTGGCTACCATGATAAATCTCTGCAATTGTTCGCGATTGATACCCATGGCCATAATTGATCAAAAACCACAATAATTTCTAATTTCTGATTAAACTGGGCAGTTTGCTGGATGGTAATGGGCGAACGGGATTTGATCGGAGACAACAGGGGATTAAACCGTGAACGCTAAGAGCCGTGGTGAACGCCAATATGCAAGCGAGGCGATGGCCAGACGTCGTAGCGACATATTGGAAACGGCGCGCCAGTTACTGACCGAGCAGGCTGGCCAATTCACGATGCGCGAGCTTGCGAGCAAGAGCGGCGTCGCGCTGGCGACGCTCTACAATATTTTCGGGAACCAGAGCGAATTGATCGGACAGGCGGTAATCGAGGTGTTGCGAGACAATCTGACATCCTGGACCGCGTCCGACGATGTGTCGATTTCAGAGCAGGTCGAACTGCGACTCGAATCGGTGGTGAGCGAGATTTTTCGCCGGCCAGCCTATGCCCGCAAGATGGCCGAACTCTATTTCCTGCCCGATCCGCAGGGCGTGGTTGCAGACCTGTTGCACAATGTTTCGCTCGAAGATGTGAGCCAGGCGCTCAAACGCCTTGCCGAGCGGGGCATGCTTGCCGAGGACAGCGACCCGGATATCGTTGCGCGAGAGATGGTCGTCATTCAATATGCTGTCGTTGCACGCTGGTCTGCGGGCAGAGTCCCGGATGACCAATTGTTGATCCGGCTCAAGCACGTCACACTCGGACATCTCGCAGGCAGCCTGGTTCCCGACTTGGCGGATGTTTGCCGCAAGCGAATGTCAGAACTGCGCGCAGCCCTCGGCAAACTTGGCTGAGCCGGCCGACGCAGTTCATTGCGATATCCATGACGAGGATGTGCGCGCCTCTTCCAGATCGCCTCCAGGCGGCAGCAAGGCTGTCCTCGACCACGCCGTATATAGCGAACATTCTAGGGCTGCCTTCCGCTACCGCCGTTGATTCCGCCAAGCCCATTTCCGATCAAGTAAAACTCCTTTTGCCGACCATCGATATACAGCACTATATTGCCATCAAAAAACGCATCCTCCTCTGTCTTAAAGGATACTCTTTGGTTGCTCCATTCGGGAACCGGCACTGTTGCGCTAAGTTCGATTGACCAGGCCGTGTTCGGGTGCACAATATATTCTCCGTGCGGGCCAGGCGTCTGGTCGTCCCAGAAACCTATAGCAGTGCCTGCCCCATGGCCATGATAGCCAATCGGGTGCGAATAAATGCTGGGCTCCAGCCCTTGGGCGATAGCTTTGTCACGTGCGCGCGTGAGAATGACATTGCCGCTATCGCCAGTCTTGAAGGACGACGTTAGCGCATCCTGAACAAGGTTGCTGGCAGCCAGACCATCTCGCAAGCCTTTCGGCGCCTGTGTCTCGCCATCGCGCAAGACATATGCATTCTGCTGGGTGTCAGTGTTCAAACGCAGATATGTAATTCCAAAATCCGTCCAGAGCATATCGCCTTGCTCAATGACCGTATCACCGTCCAGCGTTTCATCCACTCCCCGGCGACTGATGGCCACGGAAGGTTGGAACCAGGTTTCTAGCCCCAGTTCCGCGATCCTTTCGCGGAACCACCAGACCACGTCGTCGGTTGTAGTAACACCGGCCGTTATCACCTTGTCCGAGAGCCCTTCGCCGATAATCGCATGAGCCAGCGCGACGATTTGGGGGTAGCGCTCCATTTCGGAGGGCGTTCGCGTTTCCAGCCAGCGAACCGCAAGCACTTCATCACGGATAACCCGCGATTTGAACGAGGCGGGCAATGCCTCCATCATCTCGTCATGGGCGCTCAGCGTCATGCCATCGGCATAGGCGGTGAGTTTCGATGAATTGATCGCAATCTTTCGCGGATTGCGTTGGGCGATGATTTCAGCGAGCCGGAGCCATTGGTCAGGCTGCGCTTCCGGCGTCCAGGCCGCCTTGAACATTTCACCCAAGCCGTAGCGGCTGACGGTGAGCCGCTCGATCGGCTTGCCCACACCGGGATCGAAGAACACCAATATGGTGCGACGTCGTGCCGAGAAGCTCTCGGCATCGAGCATCGACGCGACCACCGGCTCCTCGAAATTCTCGCGCGCCACAAGGACCCACATGTCGACGCCCTGTTCGCGCATTATCATGGGTAAGATCGTGTCGAGACGCTCTTGCAGCCAATCATTCACAAGAGCCGCACGATCTCGAAGCGGCAGGACCGTCGGATAAGCGGCCCTCTCAGCTCCATTCCCGGCAGCAGCAGGCATAGCGGGCGTCGACAGTAACGTTATGGCAAACAGCACTCTCAGCACCGCGCCAATAAATTTATCCGATCTCGAAAGCCCAAAAAACAATGCATGTTTTTCGCTTAGTTCCGTGTCGCATGTGTTCGTCAACATTCAACCCCTTGATCGAAAGCGCTGATATTCGCGCCTTGCCCCTGTTCGCTTCCTTGTGCGGCAAAGATTGCCGATGGTCCAGCCGCTGCCGAACGGTCGCAGATTATCCGAACTTGAGCGTTGATCTGCTCCAGGAGTGTTCCATTGGCGATATTCCGGCTATATGGATTGAATCTGAGATGTCAGACGGTCCAAATCATAGTCACCGGCGCTTTGGTTCAATCAGGCTGCGGCAAAACAGATAAGCGGCAACCGGACCAATTGATGGTTCATTGTTCGGGAAAGAAAAGGAGCAAATGCGGTGATCGGATTTTTTGCGGCGGTTTCGGCAGCAGTGGCAATTGCTGCAGGTGCTTTCGGAGCCCATGCTGCACCGGGACAACAGGAAGCGGAATGGCTGAGAACAGGCGGGCTTTATCAATTGCTCCACGCCGTTGCTGCTCTGGCGATTATGGGCGTCGCTAGAGGTCCGGCGATCTTGCTGCTTGTCGGCTCTGCCGTCTTCGCCCTCACCTTATACGCGATGGCGTTTGGCGCACCACGATGGCTAGGCGCTGTAACGCCAATTGGCGGGACCTTGCTGATTGGCGGATGGCTATGGGCTGGTTGGATTTATTACCGTGGCTAGGATTTCCGTCCAATTCGGAAGGATGCGATTTTCAGTTCCATTGGCGTCGGCCAACCTGCAGCTAACGATCAAGGGTGATATATTGCTGATATTGCCTGCGTAACAGCGGGTGTGCAGGGTGAATCAATTTATACAATCGATGTTTTTCAGTCCTAACTGCAGTTTCGCCTCCTCACGGCCAAGGTGATTGCGCTGCGTCGCTTGCATTCCATACCTACTTGGTAGTAGCAAATGTTTTGCAAACATGGGAAGGCAAGGACTACGCTGCCAATGTTAACGGATGGGCATCAGAGCAAAATGGTCGAGCGTATCGTTGCGGGCCGTTCGATTGTGGCTCTTTGCGCACCGCCAGGCTTCGGCAAAAGTCGACTTGCGCGCGAGGCGGCGAAACGGATTTCAGCTAAGAGCGGACTAGCAATATGTGAGTTTGGCCAGATCGAGCATCGGGCCGACCCCCGTGCCTTGGCAGATAGGTTGCTCGGAGCGGCAAAGCAGATCACGATAATTGAGGGTCTGCATCTGACAGACAGAGATTTCCTTGGCCTGGCGCTCGAACGGATCAGTTTCGACAACAGCAACTCGCGGATCATAATGACGATTAGTCAACCCAGCGACTTTCCGCTGGCGCGGATTGCGACCCGATGCTCAATCGACATTCTTGACGCCAATGCGCTGCGCCAGCGGCCACAAGTGACTGCTGATGCCCTGAAATCGATACCGCGCGCAAAATTCCGTTCGCGGATCCGGGAACTGGCTGGTGATTGGCCGGTTGCAATCGAGTTCTTGTGTGCATGGGCAGCGGGATCCCAGGACAGTTGCGAGAGTTGGAGTGATCTCGACATAATACGTGAAAGCCGGCTCGGGGAGTTTATCAGCCAAGAGGTTCTGACATTATTCTCGGCAGATGAACTTTCCGCGCTTGTTCATGCCAGCTTGCTGGATGTTCCGGATCTCGACATTATTGCCTCGGTTACGGGTTATCAAAACGACGGCCGGATTCTGGCAGACCTGGCTTTCAGGTTCAAAGGTCTGGTTGACCGCCACGAAAACCGCATCATTTTGCAGAATGCTCTGCGAATCTGGTTGCGCGACGCGATCGAGGCTTATGATGACCAGGTTCGCGTTGCCCTGCTGGTTTCAATGGCGGACCAGTGCTCGGCAAAGGGAAGGCTTGCCGAGGCAGCGAGGCTGGCAAGAATGGCGGGTGACACGAGTCGAATACGGGAATATGCTCATGCCCATGGCGCTTTAAGAATATGGATTGTCCACGGTTTCTCTGTGCTCAAGGAGTTACTGGAGAATTCAAGCCCGCAGGATATCGCCAGTTCCATCGTCTTGCGAATGATAGAATGTATTGTCCATATGAAGGCTGGACGGATCAATGCTGCGCAGGATCTGTTCGAGTCACTGGCCCACGAAGTCGGACCCGGCCACCTATTGACCAAGGACCTTGAAATCGTTCGTGTGACCTTGCTTGTCTATGGCTGCTCACTCGAACGCACAGGCGATCTTGAACTGATCAGAAGTTTGATCACGGAACAAGCTGATGATGCCGCGATGCGGACATTTCTCGCTACACTATCTGCTATCCTGAACAGCCAGCGCGCACGGTTCGATGTGGCCGTAGCGAATCTTATCGATGCGCGCGCGCAAGCCAAAAAGGTTTCATCGCAATATAATCTGATGTTCCTGCTGATGCACGAAGCGTCCATCAATCTGGCGCAAGGCAAGTTGAAGCACGCCAGAACCTGTCTGTCGGAGGCACGCAGCAGATGGCAGCGGGATTTCGCTATCGATGTCGGCGTTGAGACAGTTCTTGCCGCATTGAGCGCTTCTATCGAGTTTGAAGCTGGACGCCTTACCAGTGCCCGCAATTCGCTCAAGAAATCGGCGCATCGGATGCCCGAAGCCGAAGCCTGGTTTGACATATATTTTGCGGCTTACGAAACAATGATACGGATCAATGTCGCAGATCACGGTATCGGCGCAACGCTTGAGTCGGTCGAGGACGAGGCGCGCAAATTGCGAGCGCAAGGTTTGCCGCGAGTAGCCGACTTGTTGATGGCTATCAGACTTTGCGTTTGCGGTGAGGCCAGCCTTCAGGGTCAGCAGGCTTTGATATCCCAGATGAAATGGGAGATACCTCCGGTCGGGCCGACAAGCAGTTGGCAGGAACAGGAGGTCTTCTCGATCGCTCGGGTATATGCCGATTATTTCAACGGAAAATTCGATCAGGCCTGGACCTTGCTGGAAGGTTCGATCGAAGCAGCCGCGACTTGCGGCCTTGAACGATCACGTTTGCGTTATCTGCTTGTGGCCTTTGTCATTGCGACTGCTGAGGGTCAAAAGCATCGCGCCAGCGCCATGCTTCGGCGCGCGATATCGATTGGGGCTGCGACCGGCATGCGCCAGATTTTCCGGGAGATTGCGGGCACGAAACTGACGCCTGCCCTGCATGCACTGCTGGATGATTCAGACCTTACCGACCTCGAAGAAGGGTTCGTGGCTATGTTGCTCAATCGACTGGGCGATCGTCAGGGCGTCGCCAGTGGGCAACTCTCCGCGCGGGAACTAGAGATTCTGGGGTTATTGAGTGCAGGAGGATCCGACAAACATCTTGCCCGTCTTCTCAATATTTCGGAACATGGCGTTCGTTTTCATCTCAAGAACATCTTTAAGAAGCTGCGTGTCCATGATCGCCTTTCGGCGGTGGCGGCAGCACGCAAACTCGAGCTTACAAGCTGAACCTACTAATTACAGTAGTATAAGATTTATCGCATCTATCGATAACTACTAGGTAGAAGTTGCAACCTCCCAACCAGTGGCATTGAGCAAATCGCAAAGCGGCTTAGCGTTCCTTACTCATGCAGTGGAGGATTTAGATGCGAATTGGGGTGGATGTCGGTGGAACAAATACTGACGCAGTCCTGCTTGCGGGCAAGAAGGTTCTGGGAGCGGTCAAGCGACCAACCAGCAGTGATGTAAGCTCTGGCATCTCCTCAGCCATTGGTGCGCTCATCTCGGATTGCGATGTCAAGCCTGGCGAAATCACTGCTGTCATGATTGGCACGACTCACTTTACCAATGCATTCATCCAGCGCCGCGAACTTGTCCCGGTATACGCAATAAGGATCGGGTTTCCAGCCGGGCGAGGCATCCCTCCATATTCTTCATGGCCCGACGATCTCAAAGCCTTGGTATGCGGTGGTTCCGCTATGGTGCGGGGCGGCTTCGAATTCGATGGCCGCGAAATTTCTGCGCTTGATGAAGCGGCAATTGCCAATGCGATAACAGAAGCGCGCGCCAACGGGATTGGCCAAATTGCAGTCTCGTGCATCTTTAGCCAGCTAAACCCCGATCACGAAACCCGCACTGCGGCCTTGATTAGTGAACTTGCACCGGAAATGGAAGTGTCACTGTCTTCCGAGCTCGGCCGTGTCGGTTTGCTCGAACGCGAAAACGCGGCAATCATGAACGCCAGCCTTCGGCCGCTCGCCGCCACCATCACCGCAGCCTTTGAACGCGCTTTGCAAGAACAGGGGATCACGGCCCCCTTTTACATTAGCCAGAATGACGGCACCCTGATGAGCGCTGACTATATGCAGCGATATCCGGTGATGACATTCGCAGCCGGTCCGACAAACAGTATTCGCGGCGCAGCCTGGCTGACTGGTGCCAATGATGCGATTGTCGTCGATATCGGGGGCACCACTTCCGATGTCGGAGTATTAATGGGTGGCTTCCCCCGCCAATCGACGGTCCACGTAGATGTTGGCGGAGTCCGCACCAATTTTCGCATGCCAGACATTTTGTCAATTGGCCTGGGCGGGGGCAGCCGCGTTCGCGAAAGCGCAGGTAAAGTTACCGTTGGCCCCGACTCGGTTGGCTTCCAACTGCTCACCGAAGGGCTGATCTTTGGCGGTGATACGCTTACAGCAAGCGACATCGCCGTCGCCAGCGGGCAGATCTCCTTCGGTGAACCATCACGCGTTGCCGGGCTTTCTCCAGTCCTCGTTTCACAGGCGCGCAAGGCCGTTGCCCGGTTGATCGACGACGCTATCGATCGCATGAAAACAATGCCGGGCGATATACCGATGATACTGGTTGGTGGCGGTTCGATCCTTGTCTCCGAAACTCCGCAAGGCATTTCTGAAATGTTGCATCCGGAACATGCGGGTGTTGCCAATGCAATCGGTGCGGCAATTGGCCAGGTTAGCGGAGAAGTCGACCGGATCTACAACATCGCTGACGCGCAAGAACGAGCAGCAGCGCTCGCAGATGCAGAAGCACAGGCGAAGGCGCATGCGGTCAGCGCTGGCGCTGCTCCCGATAGCGTGGAAATTGTCAATATCGAGGCCGTTCCCCTACAATATCTGC
>JAGPVK010000277.1 GCA_018067055.1 Sphingomonadales bacterium
ATATGATGCGGTCGCTTCGATCGCCAATTATTTCGTCAATTCGGGATGGCGGCGAGGCGAGCCCTGGGGCATCGCGGTCAACGTGCCATCTTCGCTCGATCGATCATCGATCGAAAGCAAGATCGTTCCAACCCGCTGCCCACGGGTTTTTGGTCGCCATAGTCAGTGGAAAACCATGGCGGAATGGCGCGCAATCGGCGTTGTGCCAGCGACTGGCAACAGTCTCGGTGATAATAGCATGGCAACCTTGCTTGAACCTGACGGAGCCGGCCGCCGCGCCTATTTGTTGACCGGTAATTATCGCGTCATTCTGGATTATAATTGTTCGAACTTTTACGGACTAGCAGTAGGATTATTGGCGGATGAAATACGCAGTTAAATTTGCAATCTTGTCGACGGCGACGCTGGCATTGGCCGGTTGCAGCGGGTCGCGCGACTTTGGTCAATTCCCCGATTCAGTGCCACCGCCAAGCGGGGTTGGCAAGCCAGCAGGATCGACTGCGGTTTCCGACTATCCGCAAAAGATTGGCGATCCCTACAAGGTGGGCAACATGACATATACACCCGAGGATGTGCCCAGCTATGATGAAGTGGGCTATGCCAGCTGGTATGGTGAAGAGCTGTCCGGCAATCAGACTGCCAATGGCGAAATATATAATCCGCAGGGAATTTCGGCCGCCCACAAGACATTGCCGCTTCCGTCCTATGTCGAGGTGACCGCTCTGGATACCGGGCGCACGATATTGGTGCGAGTCAATGATCGCGGACCATTTGCCAACGATCGACTGATCGACCTGTCCCACGGCGCGGCAAAGCAGCTGGGTATCGACCAAAATGGCGTTTCCGGCGTTCGCGTTCGTAAAGTCAATCCCAATGAGCAGGAGCGAGCGGTGCTTCGTATGGGGGCGCCCGCCACCGAGCGGATTGTGACCCCGGATTCGCTGCTTTCGATCTTGCGGAAGAATCTCGCCAAGCTGCCAAAACCGACTGCGCCTATCCGGCAAACGGCCGCGCCATCCTATTCTCCCCCTGCAGTTGGTTCAGGCAATCGTCCCGCGCCTTCCAAGGCCGCTGGAACTCGCGATGGCCGGTTTATAGTGGAAGGCCCAGGACGGCCGGTTGCGGCGGAAAACAGCATCGGAGACAATTATGTCGGCGGTCTGGCAGGATCCTATGCGGTGCAAATCGCGGCATTTAGCGATAAATCAAGGGCTGACATATTGGCCAAAAAAATCGGAGCCCGAGTGATACCGGATGGCACGCGAACGATTTGGCGTGTGCGCTACGGTCCTTATGCGACTGAAAGAGAAGCGCAAGCAGGACTGGCACAGGCGCAGCAGCGCGGCTATAGCGGAGCACGCATTTTACAAGCGGACAAATAGCTTTGAGTCGCTAAATATTGATCGGGAATCTTGGCCTAAATGAAAAAATATCTGCTGGCATCACTGCCATTCATCGCTTTGTCGTCCATGGTTGTCGCGGCACCGAGTTTTGAAACCGATGCTCCGATCGCTTATATGACGGACCTTTCATCGGGAGCGGTGCTGTTCGAGAAAAATGCGGACAAGCAAATTCCACCGGCATCGATGGCGAAAATGATGACCGTCTATGTTGCGTTTGACCTGATCCAAAAAGGCAAGCTCAAGCTGGATGACAAGTTTCGCGTCAACGAAGAAACCTGGAAAAAGTGGAATAATCAGGGATCAACGATGTTTCTCGGCGTCGGCGATCAGGTCAGTGTTCGCGAATTGCTGCATGGCATCGTGACCCTGTCCGGCAATGACGCCTGTGTCGTGCTGGCCGAAGGTATCGCTGGCACCGAGCCGGCTTTTGTCGGCCTGATGAACAAGCGAGCGAAAGAACTGGGCATGTCCAGGAGCCGCTTTGGCAACAGCAACGGCTGGCCGGATGAAGGCGTGACCATGGTGACGGCAAGAGACTTGGCAAAACTGGGGTCGGCAACGGTCAATAATTTCCCGAAATTATATGATGCTTTCTATGGTCAGGACGCATTCGAGTGGAATGGCATAACCCAATCCAATCGCAATCCCCTGATGGGCAAAGTGGCTGGTGCGGACGGGTTGAAGACCGGTCATACCGAAGAGGCCGGCTATGGCTTTACCGGTTCGGCTGAACAGAAGGGGCGGCGGCTGGTGTCGGTGCTCGCCGGGCTTGACAGCTATGGCGGTCGCATCGAGGAATCGGTAAAATTCATGAATTGGGGGTTCAATGCTTGGGAACCCAAGAAGCTGTTTGATAAAGGCACCAAGGTTCAGAATGCGGAAGTCCAGCTGGGCGACAGTTCCACGGTATCGCTAGTGGCAGCCAGGGATCTCTTTGCGACGATCCCGAAAGCTTCTGATGGTAAGATATCGATGAAAGTGACCTATAATGGTCCGATCAAGGCGCCGATAGTCAAGGGGCAGTCGATCGCGACACTGGTCGTCACCACGGCGGATGCCGGTCAGCAGTCTGTACCTCTGGTCGCTGGTGAAGATGTCGGTGAAGCCGGTTTCTTCGATCGCGTCTGGGCCGGATTGAAGTCTCTGCTTGGACTGGCGTGACCGACGGCCGCTTCATCAGCCTTGAGGGCGGCGAAGGGACAGGAAAGTCGACCCAGGCGAGGGCACTCGCGAAGGCTCTCGAGAAACATGGCCTGGTCGTCAGGCTGACGAGGGAACCAGGCGGCACCCCGGGGGCGGAAATAATCCGCGAACTGTTGCTTACCGGCGGTCAGGACAAATGGGATATGCGCACCGAAGCCCTGCTCTTCGCTGCGGCCCGTGCCGAACATTGCGGCAAATTGATCCGACCGGCGCTAGCGCGGGGGGAGTGGGTGATCTGTGATCGATTCATTGACAGCAGCCGAGCCTATCAAAGCGTGGACGGTGAACTGGGCGATTCTGAGATACTGGCATTGCACCAGGTCGGCAGCAAGGGTCTGATGCCGGACCGAACCTTCATACTTGATCTGCCGGAAGCGGTTGCGTCAAGGCGAGCGGCGGCTCGGGATCGTGGCGACAGCGACCGTATTGGCGGCAGGGAAAGCGACTATCATCAGGCGGTAATGGCAAAATTCCGTCAATTTGCTGCCGATGAACCAGAACGTATCCATCTCGTCGATGCCTCGCAAAGCGTTGAAGCCATCACCGATTTGCTGCTGCAAAATCTCGAAGCCATGATGTCATGACGTCATATTTGGGCCATGATAAACCACGGCAAATATTCCGTCAGTCGCTTGCCAGAGACAAGCTGCACCATGCCTGGATTCTGGCGGGTGACAAAGGATTGGGGAAGGCTGGCTTTGCTCAGCAGGCCGCGCATTTTTTGCTCAATTCACGCAACCAGCCGACCAGCTTCAGCGATAGTCAGGACGATGAAGCCGGCCACCTTCTCGCCGCAGGATCGCACCCGGATTTCCGGTTGCTGCGCCGCGGCCCCAAGGGCGACAAGGAGGAGAAGAAGGCACGGGACAATGGCCTCGATTCGCTGGATGAGCATGATCTGGCCCGCAATATAAAGGTCGACCAGATACGGGCTCTCCAACCGCTTTTTCAAAACCAGGCTTCGATTTCCGAATATCGGGTCGTAGTGGTCGATGCCGCCGATGATCTGGAAAGTTCCGGTGCCAATGCCCTGTTGAAGAACCTTGAAGAACCCCCAAAAAATACGATTTTCTTCTTGATCAGCCATATGCCTGACCGATTGTTGCCAACCATCCGTTCGCGATGCCAGATGTTGCGCTTCGACCCGCTGAGCGACGATGACATGCGTGTCGTGCTGAAGAATGCTGCACCAAATCTGAACCAAGCCGATCTCGAGGCGCTTGTTCTGGCGGGAGAAGGTTCGCCCGGTCGCGCGCTGAAATATGTCGAAGTTGGTCTGGCGGAACTGGAGGGAATCGCGCGCGAGATCATCACGTCCGGTGACCGGGACAACCGCTTGAAAAGCGAACTGGCGCGCAAGCTGTCCCTGAAAGCGGCTACCCCGCGATATCGGGCCTTTCTGGAACGGGCTCCGAGCATGATGGCAGAGCAGATCAAGGGTGCCGAGCGATCCTGTTCAATGCAAGCCATTGAAAAATGGCGTGAAGCCAGTGATTTGGCGGCAGCAGCGCTGCCAAAAGCACTGGACAGTCAGGCGGTTATATTCCGGCTGGGAAGCCTGATGGGCGATCTTGGCCGGGTCAGCGAGACAAATTAGAGATTTTCGCTGTTTACAAGCCGCGCCAATCCATCAAGAGAGATGGCCATGTCAGAACCTTTTTATATTACCACCGCGATCAGCTATCCCAATGGTCGTCCCCACATTGGCCATGCCTATGAGGCGATTGCCGCTGATGCTATCGCAAGATTTTATCGCCTGAATGGCCGCGACGTGCGGCTGATCACCGGAACCGACGAGCATGGGCTGAAAATGGTCCAGACCGCGCGTGACGCTGGTGTTGATACAATCAAACTTGCTGATGAAATGTCTTCATATTTCATAGAGATGTGCAACAAGCTTAATATAAATCATGATGGCTTCAGGCGCACCAGCGAGCCCGCGCATCATGAAGCCAGCAAGGCTTTGTGGAAAGCAATGGAGGCCAATGGCGATTTGTATCTCGATCGCTATGAAGGCTGGTATTCGGTACGCGACGAGGCCTTTTATGCAGAAGACGAGCTGGAAACAGGCGAGGGGGGCGAGAAACTCTCGCCACAAGGCACGCCGGTGCAGTGGACCGCAGAAGAGACATGGTTTTTCAAACTGTCCGAATATCAGGACAAATTGCTGACGCTGTACAAGGAGCATCCGGAATTCATCCAGCCAGAAAGCCGCCGCAACGAAGTCATGCGCTTTGTCGAAGGCGGACTAAGGGATCTCAGCGTATCCCGCACCAGTTTTGACTGGGGGGTTCCGGTGCCGGGATCGCCGGGCCATGTCATGTATGTCTGGGTCGACGCGCTGACAACCTATATGACCGGCGTTGGTTATCCGGATACAAAAGGCCTGTTCGCCAAATATTGGCCCGCAGACCTGCACCTGATCGGCAAGGATATCGTTCGGTTTCACGCCGTTTACTGGCCTGCCTTTTTGATGAGTGCCGGCCTGCCGGTACCAAAACAGGTTTTTGGCCATGGTTTCCTACTGAACCGCGGTGAAAAAATGTCGAAATCTGTCGGCAATGTGGTCGATCCCATGGAATTGGCGGAGCGTTTTGGTGTTGATCAGTTGCGCTATTTCCTGCTTGCCGACGTGGTATTTGGCAAGGATGGCACTTATTCGGCGGAAGCCATCGTGACCAAGACCAATGCCGATCTCGCCAATAATTTCGGCAATCTGGCGCAACGCAGCCTGTCGATGATTGCCAAGAATTGTGAAGGCAAGGTTCCCGAACCGGGCATCGCGACCGAAGCCGAACAGCAGTTGCTCGGCCAGTTGGACAGATGTTTTGCGGATGTGAAAGAAGCAATGACGGGCGGCTTGTTCAAGATTGATCAGGCACTCGACACGATTCGCGAGCAGCTTAGTGCAACCAACACATATTTCGCCGACCAGGCACCCTGGGCGTTGCGCAAAACCGATCCTGCCAGAGCGGACAGCGTGTTGTTCCATACGGCGGAAGCACTACGGCAACTGGCGATCATGCTGCGCTGGGCGATGCCGGACAGCTGTGACAAGATGCTGGACTTGCTCTCCCAACCCGAAGATGCCCGCGATTTTGAACATTTGAACAGCACGATTGAACCCGGGCTTCAATTGCCACAGCCTAGCGGGATTTTCCCGCGCCTCGAGCCGCTGAAGGATGGAGCAGAGGCCTGATATGCTGATCGATAGTCACTGCCATCTGAACTACAAGGGCCTGAGCGAAGAGCAGGGCGCTGTGCTCGAGCGCGCCCGGCAAAGCGGTGTCACCGCGATGCTCAATATTTCCACTCGGGAAAGCGAATGGCGCGATATTGTCGCAACGGCCGAACGGGAAAATGACGTCTGGGCCAGCATCGGTATCCACCCGCATGAAGCGGACGCTCATCCCGATGTGGATCTTGCGAAACTGGTGGAAGAGGCGGCTCATCCGCGAGTGATCGCGATCGGCGAAACCGGGTTGGATTATTATTATGATCACAGTGATCGGGACCGCCAGAGGCAGAGCTTTCGCACCCATATTCATGCGGCGCGCGAAACCGGACTGCCGATCATTGTCCACACCCGCGATGCCGAGGATGATACGGCCGAAATCATGGCCGAGGAAATGGAGCAGGGCGCCTATACCGGGGTTATCCATTGCTTCACCGCCAGCGAGGATTTTGCGCAGAAGGCCTTGGCGTTGGGCCTTTACATTTCGATCTCCGGTATCGTGACGTTCAAAAATGCCAAAGACTTGCAGGAAACTGCGGCAAAATTGCCGTCGGATCGGCTTCTGGTAGAAACCGATGCGCCCTTTCTGGCACCGGTTCCGCATCGCGGAAAAACCGGAGAGCCTGCCTTTGTTGCCGATACCGCCCGCTATCTCGCCGGATTGCGGGGCGAGGAATATGACCAGCTTTGTGAAAAAACCAGTCGCAATTTCTATCAGCTCTTCTCCAAGGCGCGGCCCTGAATGTGGCTTTGAAGCTGACAATCCTGGGATGCGGGACTTCGGCGGGCGTGCCGCGGATCGGCAATGACTGGGGCGATTGCGACCCGAATGAACCAAGAAATCGAAGAAGCCGGGTCTCGATCCTCGTGGAAAGCCCGACCACACGGATATTGGTCGACACGTCGCCCGATTTGCGGAACCAGTTTCTCGACAATGATATTCACACGATCGACGCGGTGATCTGGACGCATGATCATGCCGATCATTGCCACGGCATTGATGATCTGCGGTCGGTTTTCCAGCATAAGCGTCAGCCAATAGCCGGCTATGCCCGACCCTTTGCGCTTGGCAGCCTGAAACAACGGTTTTCCTACGTTTTTAGCGGCCACAAATATTATCCGACGATCTGCGAGGGTTTCGCGTTGGAAGGTGATATCGAAATTGGCGATATTCTGGTCCGTCATGTCGATCAGCCCCATGGCGGCATCACATCGGCAGGATTGCGCTTCGAGCGTCTCGGCAAATCCCTCGTTTACGCGACCGATTTTGGTGTCGTAACGGCAGAAATGCGGGCGCTATATAGCAATTGCGACCTGTTCGTGGTCGATGCGTTGCGCGACGAACCACATCCGACCCACGCGCATCTGGATATGACGCTGGCGCTGATCGCCGAGGTGAAGCCGCA
This sequence comes from Sphingomonadales bacterium, assembly GCA_018067055.1. Taxonomy (GTDB): domain Bacteria; phylum Pseudomonadota; class Alphaproteobacteria; order Sphingomonadales; family Sphingomonadaceae; genus Parasphingorhabdus. The sequence continues at coordinate 7,248 of JAGPVK010000277.1, forward strand.
ATTGAGTCTGTTGACGCATATGGACAAGTCGATGGACTATCACCATCTTGTCAGCATATTACCGGATGACATCCGGCCCGCCCATGATGGATATGTGAAAGAAATCTGACCGTTGACCGAAGACCAAAATATCAATCTCGTTTTTGCGATCGGTGCATTGGTGCTGGTTGCCAGCGCCTTGTTTTCTCGGCGCATCGGTTTTGGCGAGCTTGTCCGGAACATATTGGCCTGGGGAGCAATATTCGCGCTCTTCATCGTCGGATTTTCCTACCAGCGCGAAATATTGGCTGTCTGGGGCCGGGTTTCCGGCGAAATGACCGGTGCGAACGAGCAGATGGTCGTTGGCGATACTTTGCGGATCAGGCAGTCCGCAGACGGCCATTTCTGGGTCGAGGCAAAGGTTAACACGCTGCCGGTTCGGTTCCTGATTGATAGCGGTGCGACCACCACCGCGATGACATTACGAACCGCCGAGCAGGCCGGCATCAATATAAGTGAAAGCCCGTTTCCGGTTGTTCTGGTCACCGCCAACGGATCGGTGGAAGCGCAACGCGGAACGATACAGTCACTGCAAGTCGGGCCGATGGTCGCGAAGGATCTGCCGGTTGTAGTGGCAGAGGAATTTGGCGATTCCAATGTGATCGGGATGAACTTCTTGTCAAAGTTGGGAAGTTGGCGCGTAGAGGGGCCGGAAATGGTGCTGGAACCGCCGGCCAGGGTGCCCGTGGAATGATCTATAATTTAACATAATATATATTATCAACCTTAATCATGGATTAGAATGGATGCGCAGTTGATCGATCCCCTGCTTGAAATCATGCGGCTTTTGCGCGATCCGGAGACCGGTTGCGAATGGGACAAGGTGCAGACCTTCAAGACCATTGCACCCTATACCATCGAGGAAGCCTATGAAGTTGCCGATGCGATAGATCGCGCAGATATGTTGGCACTGAAGGACGAACTTGGCGATCTCCTGCTCCAGGTCGTTTTCCATAGCCAGATCGCGGCAGATGATGGCGTGTTTGACTTCCAGGATGTTGTCACATCGATTTGCGACAAAATGACCCGTCGTCATCCGCACATCTTTGGCGAGGCAGACCAGAGTCCGGGTTGGGAGCAGATCAAGGCCGATGAGCGCGAACAGTCAGGCCAGTCCAGTGCTCTGGATGGTGTGGCGCTTGCCCTGCCCGCCTTGCTGCGGGCGCAAAAAATCCAGAAACGGGCGGCCCGTGTGGGGTTTGACTGGCCCGACAAGGCGCCGGTACGGGACAAATTGCTTGAAGAGCTGGATGAGGTTGCAGCCGCGACTGGCGCCGATGAAGTCCATGAGGAAATCGGCGATCTGCTGTTTTCTGCGGTCAATCTGGCTCGCCATTACAAGGTCGATGCAGAACGAGCCCTGACCGACGCTACAGATAAATTTACCAAAAGATTCAATCTAGTAGAGAGCAACCTTACCAAAGAAATGCAGGATATGTCGATCGAAGAACTGGAAGTGGAATGGCAAAAGGCGAAGGCCAGCCTGGCCGCCACCTGAACGTTCAATCGAGCGCGTAGTAGCGACCCCAGTTTCGCGGCGACATTTCAACCGTCAATATCAAATCATCCGATTGCTGCTCGCTGTTCAGCACCCGTCCGTTCTCGTGCAACCAAGCCATGCGCTTGCCATCGGCGGCCGCGATCGTAATCTGTTCGGATTTATGGCCTTCTGACAGTGTCTTGGAGACCAGGTTGACGAGCGTCTCGACGCCGGCTCCGGTCTCGGCGGATATTGCGCAGACCTTCTTCGGAAACGGCGGCAAGATCCGCGCATATTCAGGGTCTTCGGGATCAATCTTGTCAATCTTGTTCCATGCTTCAATGACAGGTGGCCCCTCACCGGCTTCCTCGGAGACACCCAATTCAGCCAAGATATTCCTTACATCCCGGGCCTGTGCATCGGTCGCCTCATGCGAGATATCACGCACATGAACTACGATGTCAGCCGCGCTCACTTCTTCCAGCGTGGCGCGGAAAGCGGCAACCAATTGCGTCGGAAGATCGGATACAAAGCCCACCGTGTCGGATAATATCGCCTTGTCATAGCCCGGCAATGCAAATTCCCGCATCGTCGGGTCAAGGGTAGCGAAAAGGAGATCTTCAGCAAACACATCGGCGCCGGTCAGCCGGTTGAACAAGGTCGATTTTCCGGCATTGGTATAGCCGACCAATGCGATGACCGGCCAGGGGGCCCGCTGCCGACGCTCGCGGTGGAGCGCGCGGGTTTTGCGCAGATGCGCAAGGTCTTTGCGCAATTTGGCCATGCGATCGCGGATCATCCGTCGATCGGACTCGATCTGGGTTTCGCCCGGTCCACCGAGGAATCCGAAGCCGCCACGTTGCCGTTCGAGGTGGGTCCAGCTGCGCACAAGGCGGCCCGCCTGATAGTCGAGATGCGCGAGTTCGACCTGCAAACGACCTTCGGCCGTAGCGGCCCTGGCACCAAATATTTCGAGGATAAGACCGGTTCGGTCGATGACCTTGACGTCGAGTTTTTCCTCCAGATTGCGCTGCTGGATTGCGCTCAGGCTGCCATCCACAATCAATATTGTGGCTTCATTGTCGGTCATCATCTTGCCGATCTGGTCAACCTGACCCGATCCGAACAGGGTCGCAGGCTTGGCTTTGCGCACCGAAAACGAATGGGATGCCGTAGCAACCAGGCCGATTGCCAGGGCGAGACCTACCGCCTCCGCCAGTCGATGCTCGAGCGCCGACTGGCTCAGAGACACCATGTCAGGATGAACAATTAGCGCCCGACGGCTTTTGCTGTCGAGACTTTCCTTTTCAAATGGTATCAATGCGCACCATCATCGGCATTATTATAATCGGCCAGATTCAGCGGTCCGCCGGGCTGCACGGTGGATATCGCGTGCTTGTAGACCAGTTGCGACAGACCTTCGCGTTCCAGCAATATGCAAAACAGGTCATAAGCAGCAACTTCGCCCTGCAACATCACACCATTGACGAGAAACATGGTCACCGGATCATTGCTGTCGCGAACCGCCGTGAGGAACACTTCTTGCAATACCCCTGCCCGGGCCTTGGCGTTGTTCATCAGTTCGGCGAAAGGCTCCGTGTCGAGCGCTTCCGATGGCATGATTGTGGAAATGGCATGTTTGTACACCAGTTGGGATTGTCCATCCCGGCGGAGCAGGACAGAAAAATTGTCGAACCAGGTGACGATGCCTTGAAGTTTGACACCCTTGACCAGAAACATCGTAACGGGGGTTTTCGATTTCCGGAGGGAGTTAAGGAATAAATCCTGTAAATTGTTTGATTTATCGGTCATATTTGACTCCTATTATTGGCTATCTTGAAGATGGCATATTATGATTTCTGCGATGGCGGCTGTTGATGCGGGACGCCTTCATTGAGCATATATGGGATTTGCGCGATCACGACAACCGCTTAACCGTTGCGGTCACTCAAGGTCCGATTTCTTGCGCGATGCCAGACCCAGAATCTTCAATTTCCGGTGCAACGCCGATCGTTCCATGCCGATGAAATTCGCGGTTTTGGAAATATTGCCGGAAAAGCGCCGGATCTGCACCTTCAGATATTCCCGTTCGAAACTTTCCCGTGCCTCGCGCAGCGGCGAACCCATCAATGATGCCACGCCCTGGTCGAGGTCATCGTCATTGCCGAGTACCTCCGGCGGCAGCATTTCGACCTCGATTTTGGTAAAATTGTCCTTGGGTGCCAGGATTATCGTGCGCTCGACAACGTTGCGCAATTGCCGGACATTGCCCGGCCAGTCGCACGCTTGCAACGCGGCCATCGCTTCATCCGAGATCTCGGGAGGATGGAGCCGTTGTTCGGCGGCAAAGCGCGCGGCATAATGATCCACCAAGACCGGAATATCTTCGCGACGCTGGTTCAGCGGCGGCAATATCACCGGCACTACATTGAGCCGGTAAAACAGATCTTCCCGGAACCGTTTCTCGCGGATTTCCACCTCCAGGTCGCGCGAGGTTGCTGACACAACCCGGACATCGACATTGACCTTCTGGGAGCCACCCAAACGGTTAAAACTCTGCTCGGTCAATACCCGCAATATCTTGCCCTGGGTGTCGAGCGGCATGTCGGCCACTTCATCGATGAACAGGGTACCGCCATGCGCCTCTTCCATCAGGCCGGTCTTTTCGATCTTGCCGTTGCGTTCGGTACCGAAAAGTTCCTCTTCGACACTTTCCGGAGAAAGCCGTGCGGCGCTGATCGTCACGAAAGCAGCATTGGATCGCGAACTCCAATTGTGCATCAGTCGGGCAGCGACCTCTTTGCCAACCCCGGCGGGACCGGAAATGAGCAAGCGACTGCCGGTGCCGGCGACGCGTTTCAATGTTGCCCGCACATTGTTCACCGCGGCCGAATTGCCGGTCAGTTCATCGGCGAACCCTACCCGCGCCTTCAAAATCTCGTTTTCCCGGCGAAGTCGCTCGGTTTCGGTAGCTCTCGCTACCAGATGCAACAGATGTTCGGCTTCGAATGGTTTCTCGATGAAATCGACCGCACCTTGTGAGATGGCAGCGACAGCCGTATCGATGTTGCCGTGACCGGAAATGACGATGATCGGCATTTTGGCGTCGAGTTGCTTCAATTCGGACAACAGTTCCAGGCCATCCAGCCGCGAACCTCTCAACCAGACATCGAGCAGGACCAGCGATGGCCGCCGCTCGTTGACGGCAGCAAGCGTTTCGTCACTGTTGGCGGCCACCCGGGTGGTATAGCCCTCGTCTTCCAGAACACCGGATATCAGATCACGAATATCGGGTTCGTCGTCGACAACCAGAATATCTAACGCCA
>JAGPVK010000278.1 GCA_018067055.1 Sphingomonadales bacterium
AGCGGAAGCGCGGCCCTTAGACGGGATTCGGGTGGGGGTCAAGGGTGTCGAGATTAACTGGATATTCTAGATCGAAAACTCTAACCTCAACAACACAAACAAATGAATCCGAGCAGAAGATGATAAAATCAGTCCAAAGTGACCTTTTTACGACCGCTCAACGGCTTTCGGAACTCTTTAGCACACAACCCGTGTCCGGAGACTCTTCGATACCTTGGAAACGTCGCGAAGGCATAGAACGTGAGCTTTCATTCGCTTTAGGAATACGAGACAAACACGTTTGTGTAGACGGTCCTAGTGGAAGCGGGAAAACATCATTAGTCCAGCGCATTCTCGTTCGAGAGAAGGTACCATTTATACATATCCAAATCAGTAGTGATTGGGATTGGCCAGCCTTTACCAGGCAATTTATTGATATACCGAGCGCAACATCAGAAAAAAGTGAGAGCTACTCCAAAGGTTTTCTAAATATCTTCAAGCCAGGCATCGAAGTTGGTGCACATAAAATGCAAGAGTACAACAGATTAGATGCCTTAAATATTATTGATAAAGAGTCCAGCTTATGGAATTCTAGCGATCTGTCTGAATGGATCGAAAAGAGTGAACTTGTACTTGTAGTAGATGACTTGGAACAAGCATCGGAAGAGATTTTGGATAAGTTGGCAGCTGTTTCTAAGCGATTGGGTCAATCGAGCGTGGGCAAGGTCGTGTTTATCGGAATCGATGATGTGATGAAAAAACTGTTGTCGAGAAATACTTCTCTAAACCGACGCATGATTGAGATCACTGTTGGTGGATTAGCAAATGTTGGTGAGTCATCTTCTTTCATTTTTGATAAATTTAAAGAAGTAGGTATTTTAACACCTAATACGGATGCAAAAGTTTCGGCGACAGACGCTCAAATATGCCGGGATATGATATACGATGCTGCGAATGGATTGATGAAAGATCTAAATGATCTGGGCATGTCTTTAGCTAGAAGCGCTGAAAATCGAACAAGGCTCTCGGTTGCAGACATCAAAAAGGGTTGTAGAAAATTCATCGACGATGTTCGGCGATCCAATCGACAAAGAATCTTGGGCATTTCACGTGTGTTACAAATGAACCCGTCCTACCTAGATGTATTTGGATTCCTTATTCAAAAACCGTCTTCAAGCATAATCGCCTTTGCTGATATTTCACAATACTTGAGCGGCGCATATCGAGAAGAGGAAATTGAGTCAGCATTGGATTTCTTGTCCAGTGAGGGAATTGTGGCAGTTACAGGGGTCGAAGAAATCAAAGTATTTTTTAGAGACCCCCCTCTATTCAATTGCATCAGAATTCATCTCCTTCGAGGCAAAGACTATGGATGGGATTTACAAAAAAATCCATCTTTTTTGCCGACTTTTGGTCAGCTAACCTTGGGCCTATTGGGCGGAAGGAAAACGGAAAAGCCGGACTGAAATCGTTCGTGGGATTACGGTGACGTTGCGTAATTGAAGTAGCCATCCTCGGGATTGCGGTGACAGTTTACTAAATTCACAAAATCACCCACTAACCGACAACCACACACCCCTCGCCCACAACATACTTAACCCGCCACCAAAGCCACCCAAATAGCCACAAAAAAACTCGCGCCGCCCGTCATGACAAAACTATGCCAGATGGAATAGCGAAAGGGCCGCCCCTTGCGGGCGTAGAAAATCGTGCCGAGCGAATAAAAGGCTCCGCCCGCCAACATCGCCCATAAAGATAATGGCGGTAACTGTTCCATCATCTCGGGCACGCCGATAATACCCATCCATCCCAGACCGAGATAGGAAGCCAGCGACCAGCGCGAATCCAGGTTCTTGCCAAATATCTTGTACAGCATCGCGGGAATGGCGAGCGCCCAGACCGTCGTCAGCAGGAAGAGGCTGAACTCCGTACCCGCGAGGACAAAAATCGGGGTAAAGGTTCCGGCGATCGTCAGATAGATGGCCGCATGGTCTATCCGACGCAGCATCAGCCGCCGGTCATGAAAAGGCGACAAATGGTAGAACATGGACATGACGTGAGAAAATGCCACGCAGGCCACATAGGTGCCAACCGCCGCGACCACAGCCAGACCGTGAACGGCAGCGGCCTGTAAGAGCAAGGCCAGGCCGGCCGCCAGAATGAAAATCAATCCTATGCCGTGGACAATAAAATCGGCGCGGCGTTCCTGCTTATCGGAAGTAGGGTACATCAGGTCACAATCTTTGGAAGGGGGGCATTGGAGACAGGATAGCGGTGACAGCATATTTATCGCCAACAGTCACCCACTAACCGACAGCCGCAACCTGCCCCGCACCCACTTCAATCCGCTCGATCGACCGCTTCAACCGCTCCACCGCGTCAGGCAGCAGCTTGTGCTCGAACAGCGTGAGATGGCGCAGCAGGGTGCTGCGGATCGCGCCGCCGCCCTGTTCGATCGAGGCGCCCATCTCGCGATAATGGTCGAGGCCATAGCGCAGGATGATGGTGGCGTTGATCGCCAGGTCGGCCAGCCGGTCCTCCTGCCAGTCGAGCAGGCCGGCCGCGACAAAGGCTTTGAAATAGACATGAAATTGCTGCTGCGTCCGCTCAATCCAGCCGCGGGCGCCGCGCCGGACAATCTCGTCATGGCCGCCATAATCGCCCTGGTCGCGGTAGAGGAAACGATATTCCTGAAACTCCCAGATCAGCGACTGCAGCAGATCGCCATATTCATCGACAATATCCGCGCCAGCCGCCGGCAACCGCGACAGCCGCCTTTCGATATCCACCGCAAAGCCCTCGCTGATCGCGGTCAGGATCGCCCGCCGGGTCTTGAAATGATACCAGAGATTGCCCTCGGCCATGCCGAGATGCTCGGCCAGCACCGCGCTCGACACATTGCCATAGCCGCGCTCGTTATAGAGCCGCCTGGCTTCCAGCACGATCCGGTCGCGGGTCTTCAAGTCAATAATGCTCCAGCGTGACCATCATCTTTTTGTAGCCGTGCACGAAACAGGCGGGCACCCGCTCCGGTTCCTCCAGCACGTTGACCCGCAACCGCCGTTTGGCCATTTCCTCGAGCAGCACGTGCAGCTGCAATTCGGCGACTCTCGCCCCGACGCAGCGGTGGATGCCATAGCCGAAGGACAGATGCCGCCGGGCGTTGTCGCGGTCGACCCGGATGCTGTCGGCATCCTCGAAAATGCTCTCGTCGCGATTGGCGGAGAGATACCAGAGCACGACCTTGTCGCCCTTTTTCATCGCCACGCCGTCCAGTTCGGTATCTTCCAGCACGGTCCGGCGCATATGCGCCAGCGGCGTCTGCCAGCGCAGCAGTTCGGCCACCGCATTGGGGATCAGCGACGGATCGGCTTCCAGCTTGGCCCGCTCTTCGGGAAACTGGCTGAGGCCATAAGCATAAGCGCTCATCGAGTTGCGGGTGGTGTCATTGCCGCCGACGATCAGCAGGATCAGATTGCCGATAAATTCCTCGGGGCTCATCTCGCTCATCGATTCCGACTGCATCATCACCGAGATCAGGTCCTTGCCCGGCGCCTCGCCGGCCTTGCGCTGCCACAGCTTGGTAAAGGCCGCGGCCATTTCCATCGCATATTCATTGCGCCGCGCAATGCCGTCTTCTTCGTGGATCAGCTCGACATCACCCAGCTTGTTCGACCAGAGAGTGAGCTTGTCGCGCTCTTCCCAGGGGAAATCGAACAATTTGGCCAGCATCCCGGTGGTCAGTTCGATCGACAGTCTCTCGACCCAGTCAAAGGCTTCGCCGACCGGCAGCGAGTCGAGCACGTCCGCCGTGCGCTGGCGCACCTCGTCCTGCATCGCCTTGACCTCGCTGGGTCCGAAGGCGGGCGCGATCGTCCGCCGCTGCGCCGTATGCTGCGGCGGGTCCATGGCGATGAACTGCGGCTGGCGGAACTCGTTCGGCAGCAACCGGTCGGTATAGAAAGCGATCGAAATGCCGCCATATTCATAGGAGGAAGAGAAAATCTTCGGCAGCGCCTCGACATGGACGATCGGCTTGTAGGTGGAGACCGACCAATAAGGCCCGAATTTGGACTCCGGCACATATTGGATCGGCGCCTCGGCCCGTAATTTGCGGAACGGCTCCTGCCAGCGATCCTCCGCATAAAGTTCCGCCCGCGAAACGTCGATCGGATCGATCGCGGTTTTTCTGTCTTCCAACACCGTTGCCATAGTCATCCTCCTCCAGAATCTTTGCGCGACTCGTTATTTTTAGGGTTGTAACCCTAATTTTAATCCGGCGCAAATTTTCCGTGCAGAGCGACCCCTTCGATTGGTCTTTTAGCCAGTGCCAAGAGGCCCGCACGCGGACATCCGGTGCACGCTTTCAACGCAGGGCGTCAGCGGGGTGGGAGATGAGGAAGCTGGTGCGATGCAAGCTTCTGAATTTATCAGTGGGGGCAGGCTCCACCGTGTCCCGCACAAAAAAACGCCGGCGTAAAAACACCGGCGCCTTTGCTGGATCATCAATGGCATCTTCAACGCCACCAGTCGCAACTACTGCGAAATCGACTTCTCGATATCCGCAACCGAACTGTTGGTCAGCGTCTTCGCCTGTTCCAGCACGATCTTGTCGCTCACTTCCTGATGCAGCAGCGGCCGGATCTCGCCCAGCGTATCGGGATCAGCGACCAGGATCAGCCGTTCGAAACCGCCCTTGTGCGAATCCGCGTACAGGCGCTCGGCAATGATTTTGGAAAAGGTCGCCTCCATGCTTTCACGCGGCGACTGCTCGGACGGCGATTTGCCGGCGGGGCCTTGATCGGCGAGATCGCCGGGCGTCCAGTCGCCCGCATGTTCCAGCGAGCCGCTCTTGACGTGAAAGGTCTTTGCCACCGTGCCGGTTGCGACAACAACAAATGTCTCTTCCGGAAAATTCAGCGTGCCCATGGTATCATCCTTTTTTGTTTTGGTTCACTGATCGAACGCGCCGCAACCCGAAAGGTTGCCCCCTCCGCTTTCCTACAGGCCCCCGATCCGCTATCGTCACCGCCTGCTCTTTGACATGTTTCATCCCCCTGTTCCCGCGCCCCCGCCGCCAAAGATCCCTCGTTGCGGACGAAATTTTTTCCGATCTTCTGACACTGTAAACTTTGTAAAGTTCACAGCCCTCCGTGCGCGATTTTTCGACCGCCGGCGCGATCGGCCACATAACTTCAGACAGAGTCTGAAGTCACCGCAAAACCCCTCATTGGCCCTAAGTTTCACTAACTTTAGCCGCACCAGGCGGCTCACAATCCCCCGTCACAAGAGTGTCGCACAATATTATTCAAATTGTCATGCAATCCCCGTCAGCCTGTCACAGCTTTGCTGCACTGCACCATCCGTTCCAGTGTCGCACATAAAAAGGTTGATTCCCGCCATGACAAAATATTCTCCCAACGCCCTCTCCCGCGCCTCGTCGATCGCGCTTGCAACCGCGCTGTTTGTTGCCGCTGCGGCCCCTGCCCTGGCCCAGACCGGCACCGACGATGTCGCCGAAGAAAGTGACGACAATGTCATCATCGTCACCGCGCAGAAATTCGAGCAGAAATCGACCGATGTGCCGATCACCATTTCCGCCGTTTCCAGCGCTCAGATGGACCGTCTCGGCGTGTCCGATCTGGACGAGCTGTCCAACTATGTTCCCGGCCTCAATATTCAGGAGCAGAGCGCCAATAACCCCGGCATCGTCATTCGCGGCATCACCTCCGACAGCGGCTCGTCGCAACAGGCTGCGCGCGTCACGCTCTATTATAACGGCATCGACATTTCACGGTCGCGCGGTTCCTATCAGGCGATCTACGACGTCGACCGGATCGAAGTGATCAAGGGCCCGCAGGCGACCCTGTTCGGTACCGCCTCGGCTGTCGGCGCGATCAGCATCCTCTCGGCCCGGCCGGAACCCGGCTTTTCCGGTAAACTGACCGCCGGTATCGGCAATTATGATTCGCGCATCGTCGGCGGCCACCTCAACGTCGGCAATGACGTGATCGCTGCCCGCGTCGCTGGCGAATGGAAAAAGCGTGATGGCTATATCACCAACCTGTCCGACCGGCAGGGCGGCCTCTATGCGCAGGATCAACTCGGGCTGCGCGGTTCGCTGCGCTTCACGCCCAGCGACGCACTGACCATCGACCTGATCGGCACCTATGACCAGCAGCGCAACAGCGGCACGCCGTTCATTTCCGGCAATTTCCCGACCTCGGCCGGCCCGGCCAACAGGTTCGGCCCCGCCAACCTGTCGGGCGCTCCGGCGGGGATTTCCGCAGCGGTACTGGGCAGCGACGATCTCGGTCTGCGCCGCGAGGTCTATGACGGCAATCTGACCGCCAGCTATGATTTCGCCGACGGCTGGAACTTTACGACCGTGAACGGCTATCGCAAGTTCGACAGCCAGGAAGTGTTCGACGCCGACGGCTCTGCCGCCTGGTATCTCGAGTTTACCGAGGATTCGCAGGGCTGGCAGGTCAGCCACGAATCGCGCTTCGCTTATCAGGACGACAATGTCCGCGCCTCGTTCGGCTGGAACTATTTCCACGAGGATAATTTCCAGCGGGTGCCATTTTCGAGCGAGGAAGGGATATTCCTGCAGTGCAGCGCCAATCTGATCCCGGGCCTGGGCTGCATCGCAGCCGACGGCTCGGTCGCGGCGGCCCAGGCAACCGCCCTGCTCACCGGCGGTCTGGCCACCGTGCTGCCATACAGCTCCGAGTTCACCAACCTGGGCATCAACGACAGCTATTCGGTGTTTGGCGACGTGCGCTGGTCGGTCACGCCGAGCCTTGAACTGACCGTCGGCGTTCGCGGGCTGATCGAGAAGCGCAAGTCGGGCTTTAATTCGGTGGCGCCAGCGAGCGTGCTGACCGGCGGATCGCTGATCCCCGGTCAGAGGACGACCAACGGAACCTTGTGGTCCGAAGACAGCTTTTCTGCGGTTCTGCCGCGCTTCAATGCGCTCTATCGCCTGTCCGACGACGTCAACATCTATGCCACCGTCTCCAAGGGCCGCCGCTCGCCCACCGTCAACCAGACGGCAACCTCGACCAGCCTGATTCCGGAAGAAATCGTCTGGAACTATGAAGGCGGCATCAAGGGCTCGTCCGGCATCTTCTCCGGTTCGCTCGGCGTCTATTACCAGAAATACAGCGACTTCCAGGTCTCGCGCGTCATTTCCGATCCCAATGATCCTTCGGGCCAGCCGGTCGGATCGACGCTCACCGAGAGTGCCGGTTCGGCGAGCAATCTGGGCGTCGAGGCCGAGCTTCAGTTGCGCCCGACCGAATGGCTGACCATGTTCGGCAATGTCGGCTGGATCGACGGCGGCATTGACGACAAGCCGGAAAACGGCATCTATGCAGGCAACCGTTTCCGCCTGCAGCCCGAATGGCAGGCAGCCGCCGGCTTCACGGTCAACGCCCCATTGGGCAACGGCATGCGCCTGTTCCTGACACCAAGCGTCACCTATCGCAGCA
>JAGPVK010000289.1 GCA_018067055.1 Sphingomonadales bacterium
GAAATATTCGGCGCTGAAGATTGATGGCAAGCGGGCCTATGATCTGGCGCGCGCAGGGGTCGAGGTGGAGATGAAGCTGCGGGCGGTGACGATATACGGTCTTTCCGTTCTTCTCGAGCGAAGTCGAGAGACGTTATCGCAAGGTGTCTCGACTGCGCTCGAGACGAACGGACTCAGCGAAATCACCCTCACGGCCACAGTCTCCAAGGGCACCTACATCCGTTCACTCGCCCGCGATATTGCGCGCGCCTTGAACACGGTCGGTCACGTCACCATGTTACGGAGGACCAAGGCCGGTCCCTTTAGCCTGAAACGGGCGATTTCGCTGGACAAACTCAACGAAATTGGTAAGGGCGCGGACATTACAGACTATCTTTTGCCGCTTGAGGCAGGGCTGGACGACATCCCGGCTTTTGACCTCACTCCTGATCAGGCAAAACTGCTTCGGCAAGGCATGACGCTGGACGAACGGGAAATGATCGGGAACCCCGCACTCAACGGGCTTTTTCTGGCGACAGAGAACCAAGGTTCTCCGGTTGCGCTGGCCGAGCTTGTTGATGGCACCGTCAAGGTGGTTCGCGGGTTCAATATGTGAATGATGTTCGAAGGAAAAATTGAATGACGATTACCGCAGAAAAAAAACAGGAACTGATCAAGAAATTCGGCCAGACAAAGGACGATACCGGTTCCCCGGAAGTTCAGGTTGCCGTGCTCACCGAGCGCATCGTGAATCTGACAGAGCATTTCAAAGGCCATCACAAGGATAACCACTCGCGTCGTGGATTGCTGATGATGGTCAACAAGCGGCGCAGCCTGCTGGACTATCTTCGCAAGAAAGATGTTGAGCGCTATGCCAAGCTGATCAAGGACCTTGGTCTGCGTAAGTAGGAATTTTGAATGCGGCCTCCTGAGTGGGGCCGTTTTCACTTTGTGCACCTGTGTAGACAGGTGCCCATCTCCAGAACGTGCCAATTGACGCAAACCTGGGAGATGGACCCCTGCCTTCGCAGGGGAACATGTCGGCCAATCCCCACAATAAGGTGAGGATGAGCCAAGCCAAGGGGCATAATGACCCCGAACCGCTGTTCAGCCGGATTGCTGGACACAAGAAAGCCCCCGCACTGCATAGGGCAGGCGGGACAAAGGAAAATACGAATGTTTGATATCAAGAAAGTTGAAATGGAGTGGGGCGGACAGACCCTCACCCTCGAAACGGGCCGGATTGCCCGTCAGGCTGATGGCGCAGTACTCGCGACCCTCGGCGAAACGGTTGTGCTGTGCGCAGTTACCGCCGCCAAATCGGTGCGCGAAGGGCAGGATTTCTTCCCGCTCACCGTTCACTATCAGGAAAAATTCTCAGCCGCCGGTCGTATCCCGGGCGGTTTCTTCAAGCGCGAAGGCCGTGCGACGGAAAAAGAAACGCTGACATCGCGTTTGATCGACCGTCCTTGCCGTCCGCTGTTCCCCGAAGGTTTCTACAACGAAATCAACGTGATCTGTCAGGTGATGAGCTATGACGGCGTCAACGAGCCCGACATTCTGGCGATGGTTGCAGCTTCTGCTGCGCTGACCATCTCCGGCGTTCCGTTCATGGGCCCAATTGGTGCGGCTCGTGTCGGTTACAAGGAAGGCGAATATCAGTTGAACCCCAGCATGGAAGAGGTCGCCAATGGCGAACTCGACCTGGTTGTTGCCGGAACCATGGGCGCGGTGATGATGGTTGAATCGGAAGCACAAGAGCTGTCCGAAGAAGTCATGCTCGGCGCTGTCCAATTTGCGCATGACGCATCCAAGCAGGTTGCTAACCTGATCATCGATCTGGCTGAACAGGCTGCGAAAGAGCCTTGGAAGCTCGACGCTGGCGACGACAATAGCGCGATCAAGGACGAGCTGCGAAAGCTGGTTGGAAAAGATATTGCTGCGGCTTACAAGAAAACCGACAAGTCAGAGCGTTCGAATGCTCTGAATGCGGTTCGCGACAAAGCCAAAGAAAAATATGCCGATGCAGACGGCCAGACCCAGATGACCGCCGGCAAGATGGTCAAGAAGCTGGAAGCCGAAATCGTTCGCGGTGCAATCCTCAAGGACGGCACCCGTATCGACGGTCGTAAGCTCGATCAGGTTCGCCCGATCGAGGCGATGGTTGGCCTGCTGCCACGGACCCACGGTTCGGCTCTGTTCACCCGCGGTGAAACACAGGCAATCGTGACCACGACCCTGGGCACCAAAGACGCCGAGCAGATGATCGATGGGCTCGACGGTCTGAGCTACACCAACTTCATGCTGCACTATAACTTCCCGCCTTATTCGGTTGGTGAAGTTGGCCGTTTCGGATTTACCAGCCGCCGCGAAACCGGCCACGGTAAGCTCGCGTTCCGCGCGCTCCGTCCGGTATTGCCGACAGTGGAAGATTTCCCGTTCACCATCCGCGTGCTGTCCGACATCACCGAGTCTAACGGCTCGTCCTCGATGGCGACCGTTTGCGGTGGTTCGCTGGCGATGATGGATGCCGGTGTGCCCTTGACGCGTCCGGTTTCCGGTATTGCAATGGGCCTGATCCTCGAAGGCGAAGATTTTGCGGTTCTGTCCGACATTCTCGGCGACGAAGATCATCTCGGCGACATGGACTTCAAGGTTGCGGGTACCGAAAAGGGTATCACCTCCTTGCAGATGGACATCAAGGTTGCCGGCATTACGCAGGAAATCATGAAGTCTGCTCTGGAACAGGCTAGCGGCGGTCGCGCTCATATTCTCGGTGAAATGAGCAAAGCGCTCAGCGGTACGCGGACTGAAATGTCCGAACATGCTCCGCGTATCGAAACTTTGCAGATCAACAAGGAAAAGATCCGTGAAGTTATCGGTACCGGTGGTAAGGTTATTCGCGAAATCGTTGCGGAAACCGGCGCCAAGGTTGATATTGATGATGAAGGCCTGATCAAGGTTTCTTCTTCCGACAAATCCCAGATCGATGCGGCAATCGCATGGATCAAGGGCATTGTTGAAGAAGCCGAAGTCGGCAAGGTCTATGATGGCAAGGTCGTGAACCTCGTCGACTTTGGCGCATTCGTGAATTTCATGGGCGGCAAGGACGGTCTCGTTCACGTCTCTGAAATCAAGAATGAGCGGGTCGAAAAGGTCTCCGACGTTCTGAGCGAAGGCCAGGAAGTCAAGGTCAAGGTTCTCGAAATTGATCAGCGCGGCAAGGTTCGCCTGTCGATGCGGGTTGTTGATCAGGAAACCGGCGAAGAGCTGGAGGACACCCGTCCTGCCCGCGAACCGCGCGGTGACAAGCCTCGTGGACCACGCCGTGACGGTGCTGGCGGCGGCGGTCGCGGACGCGACGGTGGCGGACGTGGCCGTGATGGCGGCGGACGCGGACGGAACAATGATGGTCCGAAGAACGAAGGCGGCGGCGACATTCCGTTGCCAGCTTCGATCACCGAAGATTGAGCCCAATCAAATACACAGAAAGAGCCTCGAGAAATCGGGGCTCTTTTTTTGTCTGCTTGGTAGTTGGACAAATCGGCGCTATTCTCCTCCGGTCAATTCGATGGAATGAGGGGGCCATGTCATGCGGTTCAATGGGTTAGTCAGCTGCGGCCTGATGCTGTTGGCGACCGGCTGGACACCGGCGACGGCAAGTTCGGACTATTTTGAAGCACGCACCTGGACGGTTACCAATCGCAATTTGATATCGGGCAACAATCTTGCGCTGATGCAGCCCGGCAATGACACAAGGGTGAACTTGATGTTGCTGCTACAGGATGATCGTCGCAAGGTTGCGACTTCCGGGCCGGGGCATGTTTTCTTTAACTGGGGCGAGCTGAGCGCCTCGCTATATCCTGAGCAAAGCAATTCTGATTCAGCTGGTTTTTACGATCACTCCCGCTGTCAGACCAATGAAACGGGCCGTGATGCCTTTGTCCAGGCGGTTCGGTCGGTGCAGCGCTTGCCGGAAGCGGAACGCGGTCTCTTGATATCGGTCCGCCAGGCGGTAGCTCCCGATTGCGAAGGTCGGACAGCCGGTAGCGAAGAGATCGTACGACTGGCTGCCATTCAAACCCCACTGGGTCAGGAATTTGCCGTCTACCTGCGTAGCGCCCTGAGCTTTTACAACGGCGATTTTGATGCCGCCACCAGGGGGTTCAGTTCGCTGGTCGAGGCCAAGAATGACTGGCTGAAAGAGACGTCTCTCTATATGATCGCTCGCTCCGAGCTGAACCGCTCGCAAGCCCAGGCGTTTGACGAATATGGATATTTTGCAGGTCCGCAGGCAGTGGGTCAAGGCGCTATCCGCAATGCCGAACGCGGTTTCAATCTCTATCTGAAGATATATCCCAACGGATCCTATCAGCAATCCGCGAAGGGGTTGCTCCGCCGGGTCTATTGGTTGGCTGGCGACACCGACAAGCTCTCGAACGAATATGCGCAGGTTCTCGACCAGCCGGGAACGACCGGAGCAAAGCTCCCGGTCCTGATTCAGGAAGTGGATGACAAGCTGTTGTCGATCCTGGCGCTGGACAGCAGCACCAGCGATCCGGAACTGTTGGCGATGGTCGCTCTCTATCGGATGCGGAAGCCCTACGACCCCTATGAAGATGAGGAGGCGAAGCCGGCGATCTCCCGGAGTGAAATAGAGGCGATGCAGGGCAGGCTGGCCAGTCGACCCGGATTGCTCGAATATCTGCTGGCTGCACAAGCATTTTATGTCGCGGACGATCCGAAGACAGTGCTGCAATTAATTCCGGACGATGCCCGGCAGTCCCGCTACACATATCTCGATTTCAGCCGGCAAGTGCTGCGCGGAACCGCTCTGGAAGCCGTTGGGGATCGCAATGCCCGCGGTTTCTGGCGGCAGCTGGTTAATGGCGCAGACCGTCTCTATCAGCGTGGCGTGGTCGAACTGGCCTTGGCGATGAATCTGGAACGCGGCGATGCGGTTGCAGATGTCTTTGCTGCGAATTCTGCTGTGGAAACACCGGTTTTGCGCGAAATATTGCTGCAATATGCGGCGGGGCCGCCGCTGCTGCGCAAGCAGGCAAAAGATGCGGGCGTAGGCAAGCGGGAGCGTGATTTGGCCCTGTACGTCTTGTTATACCGGCAATTGACACACGGTGCCTATGCCGGGTTTCTGGGCGATCTCGATCTGGTGCCTGCGAATGCCAAGCTAGATGGTCCATTTTATAATAGCAGTACCGAAAATGATTATGGGTACGAAGAAGAGCCGGATTCCATCCCGCTGGGACTATTCACGAAATTTGACCAGACTAACGAATTCGGTTGCCCGGTTCTGAAGCAAACCGTCCAGATGCTTGCTTCAAACCCGAAGAGCGATCGCGGGCAATTGTGCCTGGCGGACTATCTGCGGCTAGCGGGTTTCGATCGCTATTGGCTGGATGAACGGCCGGATGGCGGGCGATTGGGTGGCAGCAAGTCGCCTTTTCTGACCCCGGACTTTTCGCGGTTGGAAGCCTATAAAACCATCATTGCCAACCGCAACGCCAAAGCCGGAAATCGCGCTTATGCGCTGTATCGCGCGGTGTGGTGCTATGGTCCGGCCGGGATCAACAGCTGCGGCGGTGTCGAAGTGGAAGAACCGCAGCGGGCGGCATGGTTTCGCGAACTGAAAAGGCAATATCCCGCTTCGCGCTGGGCGCAAAAACTCAAATATTATTGGTAGCCTTTGGCGCGCGTCCTTTCCATATTCTGTGCGATTCTGTTTCTGAACGGGTGCGGCGAAGCCGTCGATCGGTCGCCGCAACCGGTGGTTGCGGAACGCTATGATGCCTTCTGGCTCTGGGCAGGGGTCAAGCCGCAGCCGGTTTTGGCTCAGGCAAAGTCGATTTACATATTGGCCGGAGAAGTTCGGGCAGATGATCCCGGGCGATTTCGTCTGCTAAGGCCGGTAACACCGGTAGCGCCGCATGCCCAACTCTGGCTGGTGGTGCGGGTCGAAACGCTTGACTGGACCCCGCAGGTGCAAGGAGAAATACTCAATCTGGCTGAAAAGTGGAACAGGCAGGGCCGGCCGCTGGCCGGTGTCCAGATTGATTTCGATTCTCACACCCGTAATCTGAAAAACTATGCAGCTTTTTTAAGGACTTTTCGCAAGGATTTGCCATCACGCTATCAGTTGTCGATCACCGGTTTGCTCGACTGGAGTGCCAATGGTGATCCGTCGGCACTGTCTGATCTGGCAGATATTGTCGATGAAGTGGTATTGCAGACTTATCAGGGCCGCGAAACTATCCCCGGATATGAGCGGTGGCTGGCAAAGCTTGATGACCTGCCGATGCCGTTTCGCCTGGGGCTGGTCCAGGGTGGGCGATGGCACGAGCCCGAAAATCTCAATAAAATACCAAATTTTCGCGGATTCGTGATTTTCCTGGTCAATTCTCCTTCTCGCCAGGCACCAGATTAATGTCTGGTAAAGCTCCAAGCGAACAGGGAGTGTCTACCTGCTCCAGTGGCTTTTTTTGCTTTATTCTTGGCTGGACGAAAACAAGCGGTTAAGAGGTCTGGCATATGACAAAACACATTATCAAATGGGCCGTTATCGGTCTCTCAGCGACGATGCTTTCCGGTTGTGCCCTGCTTGGTGGCGGTAGCAGTGGCCGCGGTACCGATACAAGATATGTCGCGCGCGATGTTGACACGCTGTACAATGCAGCAAAAGAGCGGCTGGATCGCGGTCAGTACAAGATCGCGGCAGCGCTGTTCGACGAAGTCGAGCGCCAGCATCCCTATTCGCCATGGGCCCGCCGGGCGCAGCAGATGAGCGCATTCAGCTATTATCTGGCGAGCGATTATAACAAGGCGATCGAATCATCTCGCCGCTTCCTGTCGATCCATCCGGGCAACAAGGATGCGCCTTACGCCTATTATCTGATCGCGCTCTGCTATTATGAGCAGATCAGCGATGTTACCCGTGACCAGAAGATCACCGAACAGGCGTTGTCGTCGCTCGGCGAGGTTGCCCGTCGCTACCCGACATCGCGCTACGCCGCCGATGCACAGCTGAAGATGGATCTGGTCAATGACCATCTTGCTGGCAAGGAAATGGAAATCGGCCGTTTTTACCAGCGCCGCGGCAAATGGCTTGCCGCCACCATTCGTTTCCGGACGGTAATCGAGAAATATCAGACCACGACCCATACGCCGGAAGCGCTGATGCGACTCACCGAGTCCTATCTGGCGCTGGGCGTGCCGGCCGAAGCCAAGAAAACGGCTGCGGTGCTGGGTGCCAACTATCCTGGCACGAAATGGTATGAACGCGCCTATGAGCTGGTCAACAAGCACGGGGCCACTTAGCATTGCCTGTGCTGCAATGCGTTGCAGCTAGGGTAAACGTGTTTTAAGAGGGCGCTGTGTTACAGTCCCTTTCCATCCGCGATATCGTATTGATCGAGGCGCTTGATCTCGAGTTCGGGTCGGGCCTCACCGTGCTGACCGGCGAAACCGGGGCCGGCAAGTCGATCCTGCTCGACAGTCTCGGGCTGGCGCTCGGCAATCGGGCGGATAGCGGCCTGGTCCGGCAAGGTACCGAAAAGGCGCAGGTTACGGCGAGTTTTGCCGCACCGAAGTCGGGCAGCAA
>JAGPVK010000294.1 GCA_018067055.1 Sphingomonadales bacterium
CTGCTGCACGGCCTGATCGAGGAAGAATTGTCGGTCAATGATCTGGTCGCGCGTGGATTTGACCGCGAAACGGTGGTACGGATCGAGCGGCTGCTCTACATCGCCGAATATAAGCGCCGACAGGCGCCACCGGGCGTCAAGCTGGGCACCAGAAATTTTGGCCGCGACCGGCGCTATCCGATCACCAACGCATTCAGGACCGTATGACCATAAAAACCCGCTTTGCTCCGTCTCCGACGGGTCACCTTCACGTCGGCAATATCCGCACCGCGCTGCACAACTGGATGTTCGCGAAGAAACAGGGCGGGCTATTCCTGCTTCGGCTCGACGACACCGACTCTGAACGGTCGAAAGAGGAATATGTCGACGCGATCCGGGCCGATCTGGCTTGGCTGGGATTGGTGCCCGACGAAGAACAGAGGCAGTCGGCGCGCTTTGAACGCTATGAAGAGCAGCTGGAAAGACTGAAGGCGGCGGGCCGGGTCTATCCCGCCTATGAGACGGCGCAGGAACTGGATCTGAAGCGCAAGATTCAGCTGGGTCGGGGCAAGCCGCCAATCTATGATCGGGCGGCGCTGGACCTGACAGCAGAACAAATTTCGGCGTTCGAAGCGGAGGGGCGCAAGCCGCACTGGCGCTTCCAGCTCGATCACGAAAAGCCGATCACCTGGACCGATCAGATCCGGGGTGAACAGCATTTCGATCCGTCGTTGCTCTCCGACCCCGTGATCCGGCGCGAAGATGGCAGCTGGCTCTATATGCTGCCCTCGGCGATCGACGATATCGATATGAATATCACCCATGTCGTCCGCGGCGAGGATCATGTTGCCAATACCGCTGTGCAGATTCAGATGTTCCACGCGCTTGGCGCGCAGCCGCCGGAATTTGCCCATGAAGCCTTGCTCGTCGGCACCGAAGGCAAGCTTTCGAAACGGCTCGGTTCGCTGGGCGTCAGCAGCTTTCGCGAGAAGCATATCGAGCCGCAGGCGATTGTAGCATTGCTCGCCCGCATCGGGACCAGTGATCCGGTGGAACCGATTGTCGATGTCGAGCCGCTGATCGCGACGTTCGACTTTGCCCGCTTTGGTCGCGCTCCGGCTCGGTTTGACGATGAAGAACTGGCGCAACTGAATCAGAAGATCGTGCATCTTCTGGACTATGCGGATGTGAAAGCCCGTCTGCCTGATGCCATGGATTCGGAGGCCTGGGCGGTGATCCGGCCGAACCTGCATGATATGGGCGATGTCGACCAATGGTGGCAGGTGGTGACGGGACCGATTTCCCCGCCCGAATTTTCGGCAGAAGACCGGGAGTTTCTGTCGGTCGCGCATCACAAGCTGGAAGAATTGGAAGCATCTTCCGATCTCTGGAAAGATCTTACCGGAGCGCTCAAGGAGGCGACGGGCCGCAAGGGGAAGCCTCTGTTCATGCCGTTGCGTCAAGCGTTGACCGGGCTGGATCATGGTCCGGATATGAACGCCTTGCTGCCCTTGATCGGCCGTGAAGTTGCGCTAGAAAGACTAGTTAATACAAGAGTTTAACCTAATTTAAAGGCTGGTATCCCGTTAGTAGTATTCCCGTGTTTGCAATTTTAAATGTTATAGTATAACATTACAAATGGCGCTGGGGTGAGATAGTCAAACAGGCACGAAGCCGCTCCGCCGTTTTGAGGATGGTTGAGAGGATATGAACATGAGCTATGTATCTGTTTACGAAAATAAAACACCACGTTCGAAAGGCCTGATACTCACCGGCGTCGTCCATGCGGCGATTATCGCTGCAGTGATAGCGATGCCCGCGATCGTGGGGCCCGGGAAAAAATGGAACGGCCCGTTCATTGCCGATCATATACCGCTGCCGACGCCTCCCGAACCGGTGATCGAAGACATAAAGCCGGAAGTAAAAGCGGCTCCGCAAACGCGGCAAACCGCACCGGACCGGCCGATCATCAAATTGCCTCCTGCCCCGGCGGACGAATATACAGAGATCAGGCTTGGCAACGGATCAGAGGGAACAGGCATTGAAGTTCCTATTGAACCAATCAGAATCGCACCCGAACCGGTGATCGTCGGCGCCCGGCTTAACGCACGCTATGCAGGACAGTTCCAGCCCGATTATCCGGTCGGCCAATTGCGGCGCGAACAGGAAGGCGAGGTCAGTGTCCGGGTGCTGGTCGGGACCGATGGCCGGGTGAAACAGATCGAACTGATCGATTCGCCGCACCGTGACTTCTGGTCGGCAACGCGCAAACAGGCGCTGAGCAAATGGCGTTTCACGCCAGCGACCAAGGACGGCAAGCCGTTTGAAAGCTGGATGACGCTGAAAGTCCGCTTTGAAATCAACAGCTGACCAACGCTCTGGCTGGCCGGTCCGGTTTTTCCCGCGCCAATTTTGCGGGAAGGGCTGGTCATCCGGGCGTGTCCGCACTATTTGGACGGCATGGGAATGTTAAAAGATGCATCGGTAAGCGGCGGCTTTGGCGACCTGGTCGCCGTCTTTCGCCAGAGTGAACCCGGGGAGCGCCTGCTGCCGGCGGTCCTGGCGATTGCCTGCACGGCGTTCATTTTGTTACTATTCTGGCTCGATCCGAAGGTGAATACATACACTTATGTACCGCAGGAGGTCATTTATGTCGAAAACTGGACGACCGACCGCACCGATGAGGAAATTCTGCAGGACCGCTGGCAAATCCAGTGCCTGAAGGACGAACTGGAAACCAAGCGGCGCGAAGCGGTGAAATCACTGGGGCGGATGTCCGGCATGGATGTTGACCAAATCGAGCGCGAAGCAGAGGCAGCGCGTCTGGCGCGCGGCGAGGTAGAGGTAGAACGGCCTGCCGGTCTGCAATGCTGAATTTCGCTGGCGATGCGCAATATATGGCGATGGCGCTGGCGCTCTCGCAGCGGGGCCGGGGACAGACTGGCGCCAATCCCAATGTCGGTTGTGTGATCGTCAAGCAAGGCGTCATTGTCGGCCGCGGCTGGACCCAGCCGGGCGGACGTCCGCATGCCGAGGAAATGGCGCTGGCTCAGGCGGGCGCCGCCGCCAGGGGCGCTGACATTTACGTCACGATGGAGCCCTGTGCCCATGAAAGCACACGCGGCCCGACGTGCAGCATATCGATCATCGAAGCAAAACCCAAAAGAGTGATTGTCGCGACGCTCGATGCCGACGAACGCACAAGGCGCAGAGGTATTGACCGGCTGGGCGATGCGGGCATAACTGTGTCGGTCGGCATCCGCGAAGTGGAAGCGCGCCGGGCGATGGCCGGTTTTCTTTGCCGGGTTGAAAATAGCCGCCCCTTTGTCACGCTGAAACTGGCGATGTCGCTGGATGGCTGCATCGCCATGGCCGATGGGTCAAGTCAGTGGATAACCGGCGACCAGGCGCGGGCGCATGCTCATCTCGAGCGAGCACGAAACGATGCTATATTGGTGGGCGCAGGCACGGCCAGGACTGACCGGCCAGGGCTTGATGTGCGGCTCGACGGACTGGCTGACCGATCGCCGCAGCCGGTGGTGCTGGGAACCGACAAGGATATGCCGGAGCATTGGCTGCAAATTGACGAACCCACCGCGATTGCCGATCTTGCCGATATCAACTGGTTGCTGGTGGAGGGCGGCGCAAAAACCGCGGCCTCATTCCTGCAAGCCGGCCTGGTGGACCGGCTTTTGCTCTATCGCGCGCCGATCATCATCGGTGGTGGCCTGCCTGCCATTGCCGACATCGGACTGGAAAAGCTCGGTGAGGCGCACGGTCAGTGGCGGCGTACCGACCGCCGCGAACTGGGGCAGGATATGCTTGAGATATATGACCGCGCCGCCTAGGCTCCGCTTCGTTTACAGCAAATAGGATCGCCCATGTTCACAGGCATTGTTTCAGATATCGGCACGATAGAATCGCTCGATCAGCGTGGTGACCTGCGCGTCAAAATCAAATGCGGCTATGACATGAGCAGCGTCGATATGGGCGCCTCGATTGCCTGTTCGGGGATCTGCCTGACGGTGGTCGACAAGGGCGATGACTGGTTTGCAGTCGACGTTTCGGGAGAAACGCTTTCCTGCACCGCCACCGGCCAGTTCACCACCGGACGACGGATCAATCTGGAACGGGCGCTGAAGGTTGGGGACGAGCTCGGCGGGCATATCGTCACCGGCCATGTCGACGGCGTCGGCGAAGTTGTCTCGAGCATCTCCGCCGGTGATTCGCGGGAGGTGGTCATCCGGGTTTCCAGAGATTTGGCGCCTTATATCGCGGCCAAGGGGTCGATCACCGTCGACGGCGTGTCGCTGACGGTCAATGCCGTGTCCGACGAGGATGCGGTGACCCAGTTCACGCTCAATATCATCCCCCATACCGCGCAGGTGACCACGCTCGGCGAATTGCAGTCCGGTCGGGTCGTCAATCTCGAGATTGATATTTTGGCACGCTATCTGGCGCGGATGGAACAGGCCCGGTCGCTGGTCTGATTTGAATATCGATCGATGGTCAGCGGCTGATCACCCGATCAGAATGGCAGCCATTTCTGCTTCTTGCTGAATTTCATATAGCCGACATTGGCACCGAGCCGCAGACCCGCTCCGAGCCTTACCGGGATCAGGACCTTGTCGCCGCTGCGCAGATAGCTGACCTGGAATCCGCCGATGAAATAGGCAGCGCCCTCGCCGGCCGGGAAGCGCTGAAACAATTCTTCCGTGTCGTAGAGATTGTAGACCAGCACAAATGTGTTTGCTGCATTGCCGCCGACATCAAAGCCGATTGACGGCCCGGTCCAGTAGACCGGACGTTCGCCTTCGATCTTGTGATAGAGCTTACCGGAACCATAGCGCAATCCGACAATGAAGGCCCCGCTGGCCTCGCGTCCGGCGATATAGGCATTCGGCCGGCCCTGTTTCTTGAGAATATCCTCGATCACTTCGGCCAGACCTTTTGCCCCTTTGCCGAATACGCCTTCTGCCGCACCGATCAGATCATCGTCCTGAAAGGTATCGCCATTATCGGCTGGCACGCTGCTCGCGTCGCTGACCGCCTGGGACGAGTCCGCTGCCGAGCCGGACGGCGCGACAATATCCGCATTGATATCGCTATCAATCGCCGTGTCGTCGACCGTCGTCGAGCTACCGGAATCGAAATTCC
The DNA here is from genome assembly GCA_018067055.1 of Sphingomonadales bacterium. Lineage (GTDB taxonomy): Bacteria > Pseudomonadota > Alphaproteobacteria > Sphingomonadales > Sphingomonadaceae > Parasphingorhabdus. The sequence goes on from JAGPVK010000294.1 coordinate 5,137, forward strand.
CGTCATAGTCGGGTGCGGCCAGATCGGCATCGATCACGTCATTCGGATCGACATTCTGGACCTGGGCAAAGGCGGGTGACAGGGCTGGAGCAGTGGCAAGGGCCAAAACAGCCAATGTTCCCAAAAATTTCTTCATGCATAACGGTAACATGGGTTAACTCCTTACCATTACCAGCCAGTCACGGCTGTCGGCTGTTGGACATGACCGTGCAATGAACGGACGATGAAATGAGTCGATTCTGCGGCAGTGCGAGTCCCGCGGCCTGCTTCGGGCATATTCTGGATATCTTCATCGGGAATCAAAACGGTCCATTTTTCCCGTTGCAGCCAGCGCTATCCATGGTTATAGCGCGATCTCTAGCCAAGCTGCGTGGACACGTGGGTGAGCGGCTGAAACCACCTCCTTGCTAAGGAGACAAGCCTTTACGGGCTTCGAGGGTTCGAATCCCTCCGTGTCCTCCATTACCCTATATCTCCCCATTCCTGGAAATGCCGGACCCTTGGTTAACTCCTAGGGGCTCCAACGATAGCTTTAATACAGTTTCGCTCGCGCGGGAAGTGAGCGAACGTCGGGGGGAGCGGTTTCTCGTATTGCCAAGCAGGAGCATCCGTTTAAGGTTGTATAGTTAACTTGGCAGGAAAATCATCAATGCGTTTATTCTTTCTGGGAGCCTTCCTTTCGCTTGTCGTGACGGGGTGCGCTACAACGCCAACAAAGCAGGCAATCGGAAATATCGAGGCTGTCGTCGAAAGTTCCGAACTGCGCTCAGACTCAGCTGACGCCGTTGAAGGGCTGGCATTTGCCCAAGCGC
>JAGPVK010000340.1 GCA_018067055.1 Sphingomonadales bacterium
TTCATTGATGCTATCGTAATCCTCGGCGCGGCCGGGATCGTTATTCCTGCCTTTGCCCGTTTTCGGATCACGCCAATTATCGGATTCATTCTGGTCGGCGTTTTGCTCGGCCCATCCGGACTGGGATCACTCCAGAGTCAGTATAGCTGGCTGCAGTTTGTCACGATCAACGATCGCGAGGCTATCGAGCCATTCGCCGAAATGGGCATCATATTATTGCTCTTTTCCATCGGACTGGAGCTCTCATTCAAGCGCCTCTGGTCGTTGCGCCGCCTCGTCTTTGGCGTCGGTGCAGCGGAATTGCTGGCCTCGGGCCTGATTATCGGTTCTGTCTTGTATCTTCTCGGCCAGAATTCGGCCGGCGCCCTGGGTCTGGGGCTGGCGTTGGCCCTCTCCTCAACCGCTCTGGTGCTGCCCATGTCGGGCACGAAAAGCCCGGTCGGACGCGCCGCTCTGGCCATGCTCCTGTTCGAGGATGTCGCCATTGTTCCGATCATCTTCCTTCTCGGCGCCATCTCTCCGGCGATAACCGCCGATGGCGGGTGGGATGATCTCGGACGCACGCTTTTGATGGGTGGCGCAGTGATCATCGGCATGTTGGTCCTCGGCCGACTGCTGCTGCCGCGTATATTCGCACAGGCAGCCCGCACCAAGAGCCCGGAATTGTTTCTCGCCGTAAGCTTGCTGGTCATCATCCTGGCCAGCCTGGCAACCGCAGCCACCGGTCTGTCGCCGATTGTGGGCGCCCTGCTCGCCGGTCTGCTGATCGCAGAAACTGAATATCACGGTGAAGTGGAAGTCATCACCCAGCCCTTTAAAGGCCTGGCTCTGGGGGTTTTTCTTATCACGGTAGGCATGCAAATCGATATTCGGGTGATCATCGCCAATTGGTCGGATTTGCTGATCGCTGTGGTTGGCGTTGTATTGATCAAGGCCGTCGTTACCAGCAGCCTGCTCCGCGTTGCCGGTGCCCGCCCTGGCACCGCCACCGAAGCAGGCGTTCTGATGTCCAGTCCGTCCGAAACCACTTTGATTGTTTTGGCCGCAGCCACCCAGGCGCAGCTGATCCAGCCACAAACCGCGGCATTCTGGCAAATTGTAACGGCTATTGGACTGACCATCACACCATTACTGGCCCGCTTTGGCCATGACATCGCCCGGCGGATGGAAATGCGCAGCGGTGGTGGTGCAGCGGCGGATGAAATGCCGGTGGAGGCCCAGCAGACCATCATCATCGGCTTTGGCCGGGTCGGCAAGCTGATCGCCGACCTGCTGGCAACCCATAATCAAAAATATCTGGCGGTCGAAACCAACATCGATACGGTCGCCAAAGCGCGCCGAGAGGGCTATCCGATCATGTTCGGCAATGTATCCCGCAACGAAATGCTTGACCGCTTGCGACTGGGCCATGCCAAGGCGCTGGTGCTGACGATGGACGAACCGGTTCTGTCGGTACAGATTGTAAAAAAGGTCCGCGCCTGGGTGCCTGACCTGCCGATCATCGCAAGGGCGCGGGACATTGAACATGCGGCAGAACTCTATCAGGCCGGCGCGACCAATGCCGTACCCGAAGCGCTCGAGGGATCCCTGCAATTGTCAGAAGCCGTGCTCGTTGAAAATGGCGTGGCTATGGGTCCGGTCATCGCCTCGATCCATGAATTGCGCGATATCTACCGCAAGCAGATTCAGGAAGATGGCGATCTCGAACAAGAACCCAAGCTTAAATCCTACTCCACTTCCAAAGGGCAGGCGACGGCTGACGATCTGGTGCCCGACGGGCTCAGCCCGCAAGAACAGTCCTGATTGCAGCAATCGCAGCATCGGCCTTGGCGCCATCCGGGCCACCGCCCTGTGCCATATCCGGGCGACCGCCGCCGCCCTTCCCGCCAACCGCAGCAACCCCGGCCTGAACCAGATCTACCGCACTGAAGCGCTCGGTCAGATCATCGGTCACGCCGACGGCAACCGTAGCGCGGCCATCATTGACCGCGACCAGTGCACTGACGCCGCTAGCCAGCTTCTTCTTCGCCTGATCGACCAGTCCGCGCAATTCCTTGGGATTGAGCCCCTGAATCACCTGTCCGGCAAAGGCGACATCGCCGATGCTTTCCGTTTCCGCCGCTTTCGCGCCGCCGCCATCGCCGGCCAATGCCAAAGCTTTTTTCGCTTCGGTCAGTTCACGCTCCAGCTTCTTGCGTTCCTCGACCAGCACCGCGACCCGCTCAGCGGCTTCTTCGGGCGACGCCTTGAGCGTTGCCGCGATCGACTTCAGCTTGGCATCGCGATCGGCCAGCCAGAGACGGGCGGCCTCTCCGGTCAGCGCTTCAATCCTTCTGACACCGCTGGCCACCGCCGATTCGCCAACAACCACCATCAGCCCGATATCGCCCAGCGCATGGACATGGGTACCGCCGCATAGTTCGACGGAATAATCCAGATCAGCGTCCCGGCCCATCGACAGCACCCGAACCTCGTCTCCATATTTCTCGCCGAACAGCGCCAGCGCGCCTGCAGCAACCGCGTCATCGGGACTCATCAGCCGCGTCGTGACCGGGCTGTTGCCGCGAATCTGTGCATTCACATCGGCTTCCACGGCTTTTATTTCCGCTTCGGACAAGGCCGACAGGTGCGAGAAATCGAACCGCAGACGATCCGGTGCAACCAGACTGCCCTTTTGCGTGACATGGTCGCCCAGATGATGGCGCAGCGCCTTGTGCAGCAAATGGGTAGCGCTGTGATTGGCACGCAGCGCGGTGCGCCGGTCTGCATCGACAACAAGATGGACCATATCCCCGACAGCAACCGAGCCGGACGTGATTTCAATCTGATGCGCATGCAGCCGCCCCAGCGGCTTTCTGGTGTCGGTCACGCTAGCCGCGAATCCGTCCGCGCCGGAAAGCTGACCAGCGTCGCCCATCTGCCCGCCGCTTTCACCATAGAAGGGCGTCTGGTTGGTCAGCAGGGTGATGCTGTCGCCGCTATGAGCGACTTCGATCTCTGCGCCGTCCTTGACCAGCGCAACCACAACGCCCTCGCCTTCTTCGGACGTATAGCCGGTAAACTCGCTACTGCCTTCCCGCTCGGCAATGTCGAACCAGACCGCGTCGGAAGCCTGATCACCGGAGCCTTTCCAGGCGGCACGGGCAGCGGCTTTCTGTTCAGCCATCGCCTTGTCAAAACCTGCGCGGTCGACACCCAGCGACTGGGCGCGCAACGCGTCTTCGGTCAGATCATAGGGAAAACCGAATGTATCATAAAGTTTGAACGCGGTTTCGCCGGGCAGAATATCGCCTTCCCCCATCTCGGCAATTTCCGCGTCGAGCAGCTTCAGGCCATTGGCCAATGTCTGCCGAAAATTGACCTCTTCGCGCAACAGGGTTTCTTCGATCAGCGGCTTTGCCCGGATCAATTCCGGGAATGCATTGCCCATCTCTGCGGTCAGCGACCCGACCATCCGGTGCATCAGCGGATCCGCAGCACCCAGCAGATGGGCATGGCGCATCGCCCTGCGCATGATCCGGCGCAACACATAGCCGCGGCCTTCGTTCGATGGCAGCACGCCGTCGGCAACAAGGAAGGATGAAGCGCGCAGATGATCGGCGATCACCCTATGGCTGGCCTGATTGTCGCCGGTTGTCGCTGTGCCGGTGAGCGAACCGGATTCTGCGATCAGCGCCTTGAACAGGTCGATGTCATAATTGTCGTGCACACCC
>JAGPVK010000367.1 GCA_018067055.1 Sphingomonadales bacterium
AACTGGTTGCTGATCAGATCCGCGAACAAATCATCCGCGGTGAACTGAACGAGGGGGACTCGCTACCACCCGAAGGCACTTTGATGGTGACCTTGGGGATTTCGCGGCCGACTTTGCGCGAAGCGTTTCGTATTCTGGAAGCGGAAAGCTTGATCAGCGTTGTGCGCGGCTCTCGAAGCGGCGCGCGTGTTCATCGTCCCTCGACCGAGCTCGTTTCGCGCTATGCCGGTTATCTGCTGGAATCACAGGCGACGACAATCGCCGATCTTTATGCTGCGCGGCTGGCGATCGAACCGACTGTGGTGCGGTGGCTGGCAACCGCCAATGGCGATACCGAGGGCATGGCCAAGGTAAAAAGCGTTCTCAAAGAACTGGGCGATATGCTGACCGACAATCACTATGACGAGTTCATCGACAATATTGCCTATTTTCATCAGGTTTTGGTGGAAGCGACAGGCAACAAGACACTCAGTTTCATGAATCGCATGCTATTGAACCTCGCCCGTACTCATCAAAATGACTATCAGCGCCGCCATCCGCGGTCGACCGAAGAGCGCCAGAAAAGCATTCGGGCAGGGTTCAAATCATATGCCAAATTGATCCATCTGATCGAAAACGGCGATGTTGAAGAAGCTGTCGAACACTGGCGGCTTCATTTGCGCAACGCCAATGAAACATGGGCAGCGAGAGGTGAAGGCGAGCGGATCGTCGATTCCCTGTCAGGATGAGCGCTTCCTTCATTGAGGCGATGACCGCCGCAGCGGCCCAGCGACCGAATGCGCTGCTCACCGTGGCGTCCGACGTCAGACCCTGCACAACCAATTTGGCCGAGGTCGTTGCTGCCGGACAGCGAATGGGAACCCGGATGATAGCGGCGGGAATTTCGCCCGGTGATATCATTGGCTGCATGCTGGCCAATTGGCGGGAATGGCTGGTGGTCGCTGTTGCAACTGCTCATGCAGGCGCAGTCATGTTGCCCATCGTGACTATTTATGGTGCCAAGGAACTTGGATTCATCCTGCGCCAGTCCGGAGCCAAATGGCTATTCACGCCGGACAGTTTCCGCAATATCGATTATTCTGCGGTTGTTGCCGGTTGCGGGGAACTCTCGGGGCTAGAACGTCATATCGTCACCGGCCCCGCATTTGAAGTGCTTGAGTCCGAGGGCGCAATTTCCCAGCCGGTTGCCGTCAATCCCGAAGACCTTGCATTGCTGGTTTTTACCTCGGGCACCACCGCTGACCCGAAAGGCGTCATGCATTCGGCGCAGGGTTTGCTTGCCGAGCTGGAAACGATGCGCCTCATGCGCGGCGGATCGGATGATGATGCGGTAATTTCACCCTGGCCACCGGGCCATGTCGCCGGCGCGCTGTCAATGTATCGCTATCTCTGCCAGGGATCGCCGCTGGTACTGATGGATCAGTGGGATGCCGCGCTTGCCGCCAAACTGGTGGAACAATATCGCGTGACCAGTTCGTCAGGAACACCCTTCCATCTTTCGGGAATTTTGGCGGCGGCGGAAGCCAATGGCCATGACCTGTCGTCATTGCGTCAATATCTGGTGGGTGCCGCGCCGGTACCAGCATCGCTGATTGAAGCCTGTCAGAGCCGGGGTCTGGCGGTATATCATTGCTATGGTTCGAGCGAGCACCCGACGGTGACCTCGGGTGTCGTCGATGACCCGCTCGACAAGCAGCTTCACACGGAGGGCCGGGCAATTATCGGGTCCGAGATGCGCTTCGTCGACGATGATGGCAATGACGTTCCGGCCGGTGAAGAGGGCGAGATATGCACCCGTGGACCCGAACTTTTCATGGGATATCTTGACCCCGTGTTGAATGAAGCGGCATTTCTTCCCGGTGGCTGGTATCGCAGCGGCGACATTGGTCGGCTGGATGCCGAGGGCTTTCTGCTGATCACCGATCGCAAGAAGGATATCATCATTCGCGGCGGCGAGAATATTTCATCGAAGGAAGTCGAAGCGGTTCTGCTCGGCCTTGATGCCGTCGCTGATGCGGCCGTGGTTGCGACGCCGGATGACCGGATGGGCGAGATCGTGCGGGCCTGCATCGTGCTTTCTTCGGGCGCCTCCCTTAGCCTGGACGACATCCGCAATCATTTTTCTGCAGCGGGGATCGCCAAACAAAAAACCCCCGAACGATTGAGCATAATAGATGAATTGCCGCGCAATGCATCGGGGAAGGTGCTGAAGCACGAGTTGAGGAATTGCTCCTGATGGAAGACCGCATCCTGCCGATGGAGGGCATTCATAATTTTCGTGACTATGGCGGATATTTGACCCGCGGTGGTTCTCGATTCAGGACAGGGCTTCTCTATCGCTCCGGTCAACATCTGGATGCCACGCCAGACGATCTGGCAACCGTGTCCGATCTGAAGCTGACCACGGTGATTGATTTGCGCGGGGACAGCGAACGGATGAATTATCCCTGCGCCCGGCCTGAAGATTTTCAGGCGCAGATATTGTTTGCGCCCGGAGAAACGGCTGACCGACACGGGAATGTGCCACATGTCGAAGCCGCTGAATCGGTCAGAACAGCCGAGCAAGCCAGCCAGGCGATGGCGCGCCTGTATAGATCCATGCCCTACAGGCCCAATCTGATTGCTATTTTTCGGCTCTATTTTGATGCCTTGGCCAAGGGCGATGGTGCCAGCCTGATCCACTGTCTGGCTGGCAAGGATCGCACCGGGTTGGCGGTCGGATTGCTGCATAAATTATTCGATGTGCATGACGATGACATCCAGGCCGACTATATGCTGACCAATGTTGCCGGCAATATCGACCGGCGGATAGCAGCTGGCGCAATCGCGATTCGGCGCAATTATGGGGAGCAGATCGAAGATGATGCAATCCGTACGCTGATGTCGGTCGAGGCCCGTTATCTCGAAAATGCTTTTGCAGCGATCATCGAGCAGCACGGTTCGATTGCCGCCTACGCAGAAGAGATATTGGACGTTACCAAAGACAAAATGGAAGAGATGGAAGCACATTTGCTCGATTGATTTGCAATGTGCATTTCAGGCCGGTGTACAATTATAGATTAATTCTTTTTGGCATCACCAAGCGCTATCAGCGGAAACAGCAGCTGGCGCACCCAGTGATGCTCACCGCCCGGCATGCCATAGCGCCACGGCCGACCTTCGGGAATATGGAGGGTGCCGAACAACCGGTCATAAAAGCTGAAAAATGTGCAGAAATTTCGATAGTTAGCGCCGTCCTTGCCGTAGCCATGGTGAACATGGTGGAGGCGCGGGGTGACCAGAATCCATTCGGCAGCGCGCACCAGCTTCGCACCGCCAGGTACCCTTGAAATGATCGCATCATCCCATCGCCAATCGCTGTGGGTGAGCGCATTCCAAGCCATGATGACCATATAGAAAGCGGCGGCCTGGGCATAGAGACCGAGATAGATCGCTACCGCCGTGACCCAAGTATAGCTGTGAACCAATGGCCAGAGCAAATTTGAGCGCCACATCAGCGTGACATTGACATAGGGGGCGGAATGATGCGTCCGGTGCATGCCATAGAGCAGGGGGTGTTTCTTGCTGTTGTGGGCGAGGCGGTGGATCCAATATTGCAGGAATTCCGCGATCAGGAAGAGCAGCAGCAGGCTGGCCCAAAATGGTGACGCTGTCAGGGCGTCTTTATGGGCTGGGATCAACAGGCCGATCAATGTCGCGGTCAGCCAGGCTGTTGCAACACGCGTGACCTGCGACGCGACAATCACCGTCCCCAACAAGTAAAAATCGTGCCGTCGATGCACCTTTTTGTGCCGTCCCATGGCAATTTCAGTAACCAAAATCACCAGAATCAGCAAAAAGATCCAATATTGTCCCTGCATCGCCGTTCCTCCTGACGCTATTAATGGCTATCCAGCAGAAATAAATCCAATGCATATTGATTGCATTTATCATGCATTAACTGCATATTTAATGGATGGATTTGAACAAATGGCGCCACGCCGTCGGCGTTGCCGATCATGGCTCTTTCACCGCAGCCGCGATGCGGCTTCATATATCACAGCCCGCGCTCAGTCGCAGCATCCAGTCGCTCGAACGAGAACTTGGGCTTGTCTTGTTTGAACGAGGTCCGGCCGGCATTGCCATTACCGCGGTCGGGCAGCCGATCCTGGAACAGGCGCGGGCGTTGCTAGGCCAGGCCGAAGCTTTGCAGGAATCGGTACGCGACATCGTGCGAGGCGATGCAGGGGCGGTGCGCTTTGGCGTAGGACCGATGTTCGCAACACTGCTCGACCAGGTGCTGCCGGCGCTGTGGCAACCAAAGCAATCGGTAACGGTGCAGGCGCATGTCTTGCCGGTGGAGCGATTGGTTGTCCGGTTGTTGCGCGGCGAGCTAGACTTTTTCATCGCTGACGGACGAGCAGCGCGGGGACAGAAGGCGATCGCGGTTGAACCGCTGGGTGAAGCTCCCGTCGGCTATTTCGTTCGACCCAGCCACCCGCTGGCGGCGCGCTCGAATCTGAAAATTTCGGAACTTGCCAGTTTTCCGCGGGTCGCACCCAATCTCCCCGAAGCGACGATCGAACAGGACCGGGATATCAGAATGTCTTCGCAAGTCAGCGCCGGTCAACTCAATTGCGAACGACTTGACCTGTTGGTTCGCATGGCATCCGGTAGTGACGCGGTCTTGCTCGCCATAGCACCAATGATCGAGGATACGCTGGCAAGCGGCGAGCTTGTGCGTCTGGATATCTCCGACCTGCGACATTGGCGGGCCGACATCGTGCTCGCCCGGTCTGCCTTATTGCAGTTTTCACCCCTTGTTCGTCGCTATGCCGAGGCCTTCGGCACAGCAGTGACCAACCGGATCGCGACCGCAGCCTAGTTGCGCATCACCCAGCCGCCGTCGACATTGAGCACCTGACCGGTCATCCAGCGACCTGCGTCCGAAACCAGCAACAGCAGCGCGCCGCACAGAGCATCCGGTGTGTCACGCCCCTGGATCGGGGTCTTGGACTCGACATATTGCACCAGCGGACTGTCATCGGGGGTCAGGGCGAGGCCGGCATCGGTCTTGGTCATCCCCGGTCCGATCGCATTGACCCTTATGCCCTGTCCACCCAGTTCGGTTGCCAAGGTCGTTGTCGCGCCGAGCAGCGCGATTTTGGTGACTCCGTAAAAGGATTGAGCCGGAAAGGCACCCGCCGATACCTGGTTGACGATCGCACCGCCGCCGCGCTCGGCCATATAGGGAGCGACTACCTGCGCGCAGTTTATCGCGCCCCAGAGATTGACCCCGATGCCTTTGTCAAAGCGCGCCTTGTCGGTTTGTACCAGCGGCTTGTCGACAATTTCGACCATCAATGCTGCGTTGTTGACCAATATGTCGATGCCGCCGAACGCTTCTTTTGCCTTGGCCGCCATTGCTTCGACCGAGGCGGTGTCGGTAATATCAACCTGCACCGATATGACTTTGCCGCCGTCGGCAGAAATCTCGTCGGCGACGGATTGGGCCCCTTCACCATTGAGATCGGCCACCACTACATGGGCGCCCGCGTTAGCCAGGGCGACGGCATAGGCGCGGCCTATGCTGTTGCCGCGGCCGCCGGCCCCAGTGACGATCGCGACCTTGCCGTCGAGACGAAAATTATCATTGTTGAAATCAGCCATGAAGCCTGTCCTTATTTGGGGAAAATTGGTGCGCCGACACCAATGGTGACGGTCTTGTAGTGCAGGAATTCGTCGATCCCGGCCTTGCCACCTTCCTTGCCGAAGCCGGAAATCCCGACGCCACCGAACGGTGTATGCGGATTGATCTGAAAGCCGCCATTATTGTAGACACCGCCCGCGTTCAATCGCTCTGACAGTCGATGAACCCGTTGCAGGTCATTGGACTGGATATAAGCGGCAAGGCCATATTCGCTGTTGTTGGCGATCGCGACGGCTTCATCCTCGTCATGAAATTTCATCACCACCACAGCCGGTCCGAAGATTTCCACCTGACAGATTTCATGCTCTGGATCGGCGTCGACGATCAAGGTTGGCTCAATGAAATTGCCATCCGCCAGATCACCGCCACAACGTTTGCCGCCAAGCAGGAAAGTGGCAGCATTGTCAGCCTTGGCGCGATCGAACATTCCGGAAATCCGCTCGACGGCAGCCTTGTTGATCACCGGACCCACCATCACCGTCGGATCCATCGGGTCGCCGACCTTGAACTGGCCGATGATCGCTTTCACGCGGGCGACGAAATCGTCGTAGATGTCGGCGTGGACGAGTTGCCGGGTTGGCAGCGCACAGCCCTGACCCGACAGGCAGCCTACGGTCCAGAAGACGGCACGTTCTGCTGCAGCCTGAATGTCGCAGTCGGGGAAGACCAGGCTGGCCGACTTGCCGCCCAGCTCCATCACCGACGGTTTTATCTCTTCAGCACAGGCGGCCAGTATCTTGCGCGCCGTTATCGGTCCGCCGGTAAAGCTTATCTTGCGAATCTTCTTGTGCCGGACAATTGCGTCGCCGCATTCCGCAGTACCGGGAAGAATCGACAGAACGCCATCGGGCAATCCGGCCTGTTGACACAATTGCGCGAAGAGTTCGGGTGCAAAGGGCGTGATTTCAGCCGGTTTGCAGATCACGCAATTGCCGGCGGCCAGCGCGGCGCAGACTTTCATTCCCAGCGAGATCAGCGGCCCGTTCCAGGTGATGATGATACCCACAATGCCGATCGGTTCGGGCATGGAATAGGAGAATTCACCCCGCGTATCGAAGGTGCTCATCAGCTCGCCGGTCAGCTTGTCGCACCAGCCCGCATAATAGCGCGTCCAGGCGACTGCCGTTTCGACTCCCCGCTCGCCAACCATCAAGGTGGTACCTCCATCCAGAGCGGCCATTTCCGCGAGCTTGGTCTTGTTGGCTTCAAGTAGATCGGCAAGCCGGTTCAAAATGTCCCGTTTCGTTTCCGGCGCGGTACGGCGCCATTGTTCACGGACGGCTTCTGCCTTGGCGACGGCTTCCTCCACTTCCTTTGCTCCGGCAAGCGGGATGTCGGCCTGCACCACTTGCGTGACCGGGTGCAGGTGCGGGTGGGTACCGCCGCTTCCGGTTTTGCGCTGTTCATTGCCCAGATGCAGGTGGACTTCGGGTGCCGTGCTAGCCATGTGATTATCCTTCTTTCGGTATTTCTGTCAGTTGTTCCGGGGCAGGGCGATGACCAGCCCGCCATCGGCATCTGGTCGCATCATCGGGCTCCATACGATTTCCCAGCCATTGCCTTCGGGATCGCTAAAATAGCCAGAATAGAGGCCACCATCGCGGTCACGAACTGGACTGGTAACGGTGGCACCAGCAGCGATCGCAAAGGCAAATTGCGTATCAACATCGGCTTTGGTCTCCACGAATATCGCATTGATCGCCCGCGGCGTTGCGGAAAGGTCGATGCCGCTTTCGGCGGCCAGATAATCACGTGGTACGAAGACGATGACTGCGGTGCCGGCGCGCAGCATGAATGATCCGGTCATGTCCGGTCCCCAGCTTTCCCAGCCAAATTGGTCCAGATAGAATGTACGCAAGTTTGCCAAGTCGGTGGCCGGGACCATGATCATGTGCAGGGCCTGATCCATCGGCTTCAGTTCCACGCCAGATGCAGATGTTCGAGCGCCATGACGCTGCCGCCCCGGCAGCTCTCGTCACCTTTCTCGATTTGCTTGAAATGGCCGATGCGGCTGAACCAGGCGCGATAGAAAACGATCAGTTCCATCCGGGCGAGGTGAAGGCCGAGGCAGGTGTGGATGCCGGAACCGAAAGCGGCATGACGGTAGAATTGGCGCTCCACCGAAACGGTCGCGGGATCCTCGTTCAATTTTTCGTCCCAGCCGATCAGCGGCAGCGGTGCCAGGATGCAGTCTCCCGATTTCAACTGCACGCCTTCCAGTTCGGTATCCTGGACGATATAGCGCGGCGTCGCGACAAACGCATAGCGGCGGAGCAG
>JAGPVK010000368.1 GCA_018067055.1 Sphingomonadales bacterium
GTGCTCCGCACTTGATGCGGAGCTCTGGCGGCAAAAGCTGTCTGGCCTTGCAGGGCTCCGCATCAAGTGCGGAGCACAATTCCGGAAAATGGCGGAAGAATCCGTTCGCGCTGAGCTTGTCGAAGTGCAGTTCTCGGCCAGAGGCGTCCTTCGACAGGCTCAGGATGAACGGGGAAGGAAACAGGCTCATTTGCGCGCGTCCCTTATGCCCTCGGCAAGTCCGGCTGCCCATTTGGTGATGTCCCCTGCACCGAGGCAGATGATCATGTCCTTGGGTTTCGCCACTTCCGCCAGTCGCGCAGCCAGAGCCTTCGGATCGGCGACCGTTTCCGCCAGCCGGTGACCGCGGGTTTTCAGGCCCTCGACCAGAACGTCGCTGTCCACACCCGCGATCGGGTCTTCGCCAGCGACATAGACCGGTGTGGCAAAGACGATATCGGCGTCGTTGAAGGCGCCCTGAAATTCTTCCATATGATCGCGCAGCCGGGTGAAGCGGTGCGGCTGGACCACGGCAATGACGCGCCCCTCGGCGCCTTCGCGGGCAGCCGACAGCACCGCCTGAATCTCGACCGGATGGTGGCCATAATCGTCGATGATGGTCATGCCGTCGACTTCGCCGACCTTGGTGAAGCGGCGCTTGACGCCGCCGAAATGGTCAAACCCCTGAACGATCTGCGCATCGGTCATGCCCATTTCGAGACCGACAGCGATCGCGGCAATGGCATTTTGCACATTGTGCCGACCGGGCATCGGCAAGGTGATCGCTTCAATCGTCCGGGTCGCGCCGTCGCGGTCGCGAACCACCACGTCAAACCGGTTGCCACCGGGGATGGGGGTGACGTTGGTGCCCTTGACATCGGCCAGGGCAGAAAAGCCATAAGTGATGATCCGCCGGTCGCGGATGCGCGGCAACAAGGCCTGCACTTCAGGATGGTCAATGCAGAGGATTGCTGCGCCGTAGAAAGGCACATTCTCGATAAATTCGAGAAAGCTGTCCTTGATCTTGTCGAAGCTGCCATAATGATCAAGATGCTCGGCATCGATATTGGTGACCACCGCGATCGTGCCGTCAAGCCGCAGGAAACTGCCGTCGCTCTCGTCAGCCTCGATCACCATCCACTCGCCGGCACCAAGCCGGGCGTTGGAGCCATATTGGTTGATGATACCGCCGTTGATCACGGTCGGGTCTATCCCGCCAGCGTCGAGCATCGCCGCAACCATTGACGTGGTGGTGGTTTTGCCATGGGTGCCGGCAATCGCAATTGTCGATTTAAGCCGCATCAGTTCGGCGAGCATTTCCGCCCGGCGGACCAATGGTATCCGGTTGGCCAGCGCCGCTTCCACTTCCGGATTGCCGCGCTTGACCGCGGTTGATGTCACCACCACCGCCGTGCCCTCGACATTTTCCGCAGCATGGCCGATTTTCACGTCGATACCCTTGGCGCGTAAGCCTTCGACGACATAGCTGTCGGCGATATCGCTGCCCTGCACCTGATAGCCCAGATTGTGCATGACCTCGGCGATCCCCGACATGCCGATGCCGCCAATACCGACGAAATGAATGATACCGATGTCGGTGCCCACACCCTTCACTGTGCAATATCCTTTGCCAGCGCTTCGTTGCGGGATGACAGCGGATTCGCCATTTCTTTCTCTGCCTTCATCGCCTTGCCCAGCGGTGCGGTGCCGAAGCTTTCGACCAGATCGGCCAGATCGTTGACCGCTTCCGGCCGACCGCATTTCGCCGCGAAGCGCGCTGCATTTTCCAGCGCGCCGGGTTGCAGTGCCATTTTCTGCATCTGCTTGGCCAGTTCCTTGGCGGTAAAGCCGGACTGCGCGATCGAACGCGCGCCGCCGGACGCGACCATTTCTTTCACATTATAGGTCTGGTGATCGTCCATCGCACTCGGCAGGGGAACCAGAATCGCGGGGCGACCGGCGGTGGTCAGTTCGGCAATCGTCGAAGCCCCAGCCCGGCCGATGACCAGATGCGCCCAGCCAAGCCGCTCAGGCAGGTCTGGCAGATAGGTCGCCAGTTCCGCCGGGATATCATGTTCGGCATATTTCGCCCGCACCCGCTCGATATCGTCCTCGCGGCATTGCTGGGTGATCTGCAGGCGGCGGCGCAAATGCATGGGCAGCATCGCCATTGCATCGGGCACGACATCGGACAGGATCGAGGCGCCCTGGCTGCCGCCGGTGACCAGCACACGAAAAATGCCTTCCTCGGACAATGGCGGATAGGGTTGGTCGCGCAGGGCAACCACTTCTTCGCGCACCGGGTTGCCGACCAGATGGACCTTGTCCTGATATTTCGGCTTGATTCGCAAAACGTCAGGATAAGCGGTAGCGATGGCATTGACCGAGCGCGCGGCAAGCCGGTTGACCCGGCCCAGCACCGCATTTTGTTCGTGCACGATCGTCGGAATGTCCCGGCTGTTCGCGGCCAGCAAGGCAGGATAGGCCGGATAGCCGCCGAAGCCGACTACGGCTGATGGCTGGAATGTCTCGTAAAGCTGCATCGCCATCCGGCGACCCTTGAGAATGGCGCGGGTTCCGCTCAGCCAGCTGCGCGGGTCCTTGGTGATCCGGCCGGCGGGCAGCACATGGACCTGTCCCTCGTCAACCATGCCGGGAATTTTCTCGCCGCGCGCATCGGTGATCAGCGCCACCCGGTGGCCGCGCAAGACCAGCTCTCTGGCCAGCGCATAGGCCGGGATCATGTGCCCC
>JAGPVK010000075.1 GCA_018067055.1 Sphingomonadales bacterium
CTGGCGATCCTGGAAACGGACGCGAGTCCGGTGGTCCAGCAGCGTCATCCGCTCGGCTTTGGTCGCCGGTTCGGCTGAATCAGGAGCCTTCGACCGATTTCGACTGCAACTGGATGTAATTTTCGATCCCCATCCGTTCGATCATGTCAAACTGCTGTTCGAGCGAATCGACATGGTCTTCCTCGCTTTCGAGGATTTCGGCGAACAGATCGCGGCTGACATAATCGCGCACGCTCTCGCAATGTTCGATGGCGTCCTTGAGCATCGGCAGCGCTTCATATTCCAGTTCGAGATCGGCCTTGAGGATTTCCTCGACCGTTTCGCCGATCTTCAGCCGGCCCAGCAGCTGGAAATTGGGCAAGCCGTCGAGAAAGAAAATCCGCTCGGCCAGCTTGTCCGCATGCTTCATCTCGTCGATCGATTCATGCCGCTCGAATTCGGCCAATTTGGTCACGCCCCAATTGTCGAGCATGCGATAATGCAGCCAATATTGATTGATCGCGGTGAGTTCGTTTTTCAAAGCTTCGTTGAGAAACTCAATGACTTTTGTATCGCCCTTCATGGCATCGTCCTTCCCGTTCGTCGGTAAACAGATTGCCAGGGGTCATACAGCATTGGCCAAAGAAGCGAAAGGGCAGCTTCGATAGAAAATATAAATATTTCAACGATTTGATAACGAGGATACTAAGCGGTCGCAACTTCTGATCTGATAATTGTCTGAGCAAAAGCAAGGCATTGGCCGCATTTGGGCTTGCGTCCCAGCAAGGCATAGACTTGCGAGGGCCTATCGGCGCCGGTGCGCACAGCAGCTCTCAGGTCCTTTTCCTTAATCGCATTACAGACGCAAACAACCATTTCCGTTCCTCTCGGCGACTCGTATATCGCTAATGAGAATAGATCGCAATAGCAAAATGACGATCAACAAACTGTTCCCATTTAAAGATTATCGGTTACACCTGCCCGAGGTTCGAGAGCGAGGTCCGAGATGCGTAGAATATTGAATTCCTTTGTATCTGCTGCCGCGGTTCTGGCTTTAACGCCCGCCAATGCTTCCCGCGTGCCGGAATCCACGCCGCTGGTGGCTGAAGGTAATGAGACGGGAGAAGTGGATGCTTCCACATTTTTGCCGGTCGCCGAATTTTGGCAGATGATGCAATCGGAAA
This sequence comes from Sphingomonadales bacterium, assembly GCA_018067055.1. Taxonomy (GTDB): domain Bacteria; phylum Pseudomonadota; class Alphaproteobacteria; order Sphingomonadales; family Sphingomonadaceae; genus Parasphingorhabdus. Next base: position 1,164 of record JAGPVK010000075.1, read on the forward strand.
TGGCTGAGGACCTGCAGGAGTTTCGGGAGTCGATTGAAACTGAGTTTCGCGCTGCATTGGTGCCGACAGGAGAAGCGGAAACAGACTGGAACACCAAGGGTGTAGACCTGCTCGGGCATATCGATTCCTTGCCTGGCGGCATCGCCAAGAACGGTCTGTTGACCCTTGGAGAGGTGCCGTCGCTTGAGTTTTTAGGCAAAATCCCTGCCGACATTCTTGCCGATTGGGAATTTGTACAAGCGGGGCCGAAAGCCGTGAGCCCGCTCGAAGCCAAGGGTGGCGTCTTTGTTGCCATCAGTCCGAACCATGTTGTTTTCCTGGCTGACGATGAAATACGGACGGGCAACGCCAGTTGCATGAAATCTCCTGTTGAAAGAGCATCGGATCATGTGACCGTGTATCGATATTCCGGTACGCCATTTGATTCGGACAGCGATGCGTCTCTGGAAGCAGAGACTGAGGCGATCGTGATGTACAATATGATGGGCGGTCTCAGCTCCCCGGTAATCTGTTCGATATTTCAGCGGGATCAGGAGGGCCGCTTGCTCAACTTAGCATATACGCCCGACGGCCGACCGCTAGGGCAGATGGATGATGAGAAGGACCGATTAGAAATTGTCTCCAAGTTCAATTTGTATGAGCAGTTAAACGCCAATTATACCAGCGCGTTCACCGATGATGAATCGGCGAGTCCGGCAGAAGCAGTGCGCGACCCCTCATAACAGACGCATCGGTTGCAGTTTTGCCCTGGCCAGACTGCGCCACAGCCATTCGAGCGGGCCATAGCGGAAATGGTTCAGCCAAGGCTTTGACCAGAGCAGCATCAGCGCCCAGGCGCCAGCGGCAAACAGATAGAGTTCGGCGCGACCGACCGATCCGTACAGGCCCAGGCCCCAGCCGTAGAAGAGGAAGGTCATCAGCAGGCTGGTGCCAAGATAATTGGTGAACGCAGCCTGGCCGACGGCTGCGACCCGCGATATCCATAATGAGGCGATGCATTTCCGGATCAGGCCAATCAGCAAGGCGGCATAGCCGATGGTCATCAGCAATTGCGACGGCCAGGTCCAGGCGTAGCTGGCATTCAGCATCAGCAGCATGTCGAAGTCCCGGTGGATCAGTCCGAATGCGATCGCGATCAGGATGACCATGCCGATCGCGGTCAACCGCACGCCCCAGCGTCGATAATCCGCTGCGCTCCATTGGCCGGTGAAAAACCCGTTTTTGTAGAGCGCCATGCCGATCATCATCAGCGGCAGGGTCTCGGCCAGATTATAGGCCAGCAGAATGATTGGTCCGAATAGGTCGTTTTGGACCTTGTCCAGAAATACTGCGGTAAAACCGGATTGATGGAGAGCGATATCCGCCGCGATAACGCCCGGTCCAGAACCAAAATCGGCCAGGACCTGAGCGAGATTTTCGATTGCGGCGGCGCTGGCACCGGGAAGGCTCGCCTGATATTGCTGATATAGCAAGCTGCCGAACATCACCGAATAGCCGATAAAGCCGATGCTGAAGATCAGCAGCGCGCGCCGGAACAGGTCTTCGGCGGTCAGGCCGCTGAGGAAATAGGCGATGCAGCCGACGGCGGCGTAGAGGAACAGGATATCGCCGGCCCACAAGAAGAAGAAATGCGCGAGGCCGAAAATTGCCAGCCAGGCCATGCGGGAAAAGTGCACTCTTGCCGGACTTTCACCATTTTGCTGCGCCCGTTCGATGATCAGCATCATGCTGGCCCCGAACATGATCGTGAACAGACCGCGCATTTTGCCGTCGACGAAGATGAAGGACAAGGCCCAGACCAGGATGTCGGGCATATCGGTGCCGCCGTAGATCGCCGGGCTGACATAGGCCATTTCCGGCATCGAAAAGCCGACGATATTCATCAGCAAAATGCCCATCACTGCAAAGCCGCGCAGGGCGTCGAGTTCGAGATAGCGGGGTGAGGAGGATTTTGTGCTCATCTACCGAGCGTTCGTGCTGCGCCTGTCGCAGGACGCAGGCAAACAGTACCTGCGGCTACCGGCTGTGCTTCGACAGGCTCAGCACGAACGGGATCTGGCGATTGCCATTGCGCTATCACAGCCAGCTGGCGATCTGGCTGAGCGGTTTCTTGATCGTGGCATGGACCGGAATTGTGGCGTCGGGAGCTGGCTTGCCGACCACCAGAATCATCATCGGCTTTTCATTGGCCGGCCGATCGCACAGCCTGTTCAGGAATTTCATCGGATTGGGCGTGTGGGTGAGGGTGGCGAGGCCGGCATCGTGCAGCGCGGTGATCAGCATGCCGGTGGCGATGCCGA
>JAGPVK010000006.1 GCA_018067055.1 Sphingomonadales bacterium
CTTTGGCCACGATAGATAGCAGTGTCATTGAGGGCATTGTCGTCACTATGATATACATCGCCGCGAACAAGGCCGGTGAAGGTGATTTCCTGACCCCAATTGGTTAGCTTTCGCATGTCCCAGCGAGCCAATCCGAAAGCGCGCTGAGTATCTTGTCCTTCGCTGCGCCCAACTGCCAGACTGTTCGCTTGCACTTCCAGTCGTCCACCCAGGATAGGGTCGTCGAACCGCTTGCGATAATCCATTACCGGCAGCGCGACCGGGACGCGATTTTGCGGATCATTCACCCGCAAGGTCTGGAACGCCCAGCCAGCCAGAGAAAAATAGCTGCTATTGCTGATCCGTTCGACGTTGATCGTGGAGCGCAGGCTATCGTCATCGCTGATATCATAGCGGCGCAAAAATGTACGATCTGACACGATGCGGGCCGATTGCGAAAGCGTCCATTTGTCATCAAGCCGGAACCGACCGCTGGTCGCAAAATAGCCACGAAAATGTTTTTCGGAATTGGCCACGAGCTGGGTTGCACCGGTCGGAATGCGGGAACCGTAGGTTGCATAGCCGGTTAGTTGAAAGGCACCTTTCTCATCAAGGTTGCGAAAAGTACCACTGATCAGCGGGGCAACATCTGTGAACAGCTGCGTCGTAACCGTCGCGTCCTGATTTGGCGCGATGCTGAAATAATAAGGCACCGTTACGCCAACGCCGTTCACCGTGTCGAATTTGATATCGGGTACCAGAAGGCCACTGCGATTCTCGTCGCTCACCGGATGGGACAGTCCGGGCAAGGGAATGACGGGCAGGCCAAAAATCTCGATCCGAGCCCCTTGATATTTCACCCGCTTTTTGACGGGATCATAGACTACTTTGACCGCCTTGATCTGCCAGCTGGGGTTTTTGGGGCATCCCTCTTCGGTGGTAACCGCGCAGGCGGTGTAAGCGGCATTGTGAAGCGAAAGCGAGCCGTCAGCAAATCGTTCGCTGCGGCGCGCGGCCAACCGGCTGCCATCTTCGAGAACAAGCAGAAGATTGTCGACCGCACCATCGCGCAGGCTATCAGTCAGTTCTATCCGGTCGCCATAGGCAACGTCGCCATCGGGACTGATCGACCGGATATTGCCTTCTGCCACCACTGCACCGGTTTTCCGATTCCACAGGACCTGATCGGCTCGCAATTTATACCCGTCTCGGTTGAGAATGACGTTGCCTTCGGCCGTGACGAAATCATTCTCGAAATCATAGGCGATGGAATCGGCACTAAATTCGATTTCATCATCTTGCGGATCAGGGGCAACGGCGGCGTCGCTTTGGGATTGTGCCATAGCAGATGCAGGCGTCACAGCAGCCAAGGACAAGGTAAAAAGGGCGAGTGAAGATTTCATCGACTGGCTCAACCTGCTTTTAGCCCCATTTTGGATAGCATCAAATATCGCACCATCCGTCTTCCGATCGCCTATTGCACCTGTTTGCCTAGTCTGCAAATTTTCTTTGACAGATTCTGATGAACAGACGCTTGACCAAAAAACCAAGACGGTGCAGCAAAGCCGCACGATAGCAAAATGTTGGTCCATTCCTGATTGGAGTCGGATCAACGAGTGAACCACCGAGGCTTTTCACTCCTCAGAAAACAATAACAAGGACAGTTTCCCGATGAATTTCAACTTTGCCAGTCAGCGGCCTGCGGATGCCGACGCGATCATCTTTGCAATCACAAAGAATGGATTTGACGATTTCGACCTGAAGCTGGAACAGGCAAAAACGGTCAAGGCAGGCGCAAAAGCTGCGCGGTTTGAAGGGAAGCTGGGCGAGGTTTTTGAAATTTTCGTAACCGAGGCAGACAAGGCGCTGCGGGTGGTGTTGACGGGATTAGGCAAAGGCAAGGCGAAGGATGCGGAATCGGCAGGCGGTTCAGCGATCGCCAAAATCCTTGCTTCCGGAGCCAAGCATGCGATCATTGATCCATCCGGGCTTGACGAGACGCATCTTGCACGGCTCCTGTTCGGGGCAAAATTGCGCAGCTGGCGGCATGACAAATACCGCACCACCATGCCGGAAAAGCAAAAGGTCACTCTCGAAAAGATCACGGTGCTTGATCAGCATCTGGAAACCGCCAAGGTCTGGCAGGATTTGTCTGCAGTAGCCGATGGTGTTGCCCTGACCCGCGAACTGGTCGCTGAGCCAGCGAATACCATTTATCCCGAAAGTTTTGTCGCGCGCTGTGAGGAATTGAAGGATCTGGGCGTGGAATTTACCGTGCTCGGCTGGGATGAGATGGAAAAGCTTGGGATGGGCGCGCTGCTTGGCGTTTCGCAAGGGTCTGAGCGACCGCCGCGGTTGCTGGCGATGCGCTGGGATGGCACCAATGGTGCCCAGAAAACACCGCTGGCTTTGGTTGGCAAGGGCGTGACCTTCGATACCGGCGGAATTTCGCTGAAGCCGGGTGCCGGTATGGAAGAAATGAAATGGGACATGGGCGGCGCCGGAGCCGTTGCCGGAACCATGAAAGCGCTCGCTGGACGCAAGGCCAAGGCGCATGTTGTTGGTGTGTGCGGGCTGGTCGAGAATATGCCCGACGGCAAGGCGCAACGCCCTGGCGACGTTGTCACCAGCATGAATGGCCAGACCATCGAGGTTATCAACACCGATGCCGAAGGACGGCTGGTATTGTGCGACGCGATGCACTGGACACAGGAAACCTTCAAACCTGAGATACTGATTGATCTGGCAACCCTGACCGGCGCGATGATCATTGCGCTCGGCAACGAACATGCCGGTTGCTTCAGCAATGATGATGGTCTCGCCGAGGAGCTGATCGAAGCCGGCAAGGAATCCGGCGATCCGCTTTGGCGGCTGCCGGTCGGCCCCGCTTATGACAAGCTGATCAACTCACCGATCGCCGACATGAAGAATGTCGGGCCGCGCGGTGCTGGTTCAATTACAGCGGCGCAATTCCTCAAGCGGTTCGTCAAGGACGGCGTGAAATGGGCGCATCTCGATATCGCCGGCATGGTCTGGGCCGACAAACCCAGCTCGGTCTGGGAAAAGGGCGCGACCGGCTATGGCGTGCGGTTGCTCAACCAATATGTCGCTGATCATTTCGAAGATTGATCCGGTTGCAACCATGCGGCTTATGACTCGAAAGTGGCGAAGGTGCCGCGGTGCGGGTTGATTTTTATCATCTGACTCGGGATCCGGCGGAAAAACTGGTGCCGATGCTGGCCAGCAAATCGCTCGATGTTGGAAAAAGACTGTTGCTGTTGGCGCAGGGCGAAGCCAGTTGCGCCGCGCTCAGCGACGCCTTGTGGTGCGCTGAGCCCGCCAGCTTCCTTGCCCATGATTTTGGCGGTTCCGAGCGGCAGACGGAGCAGCCGATCCTGATTTCCGATCAATGCGAACCGGCCAATGGGGCGACCTACGTCATCTTGTCGGACGGCCAGTGGCGGGACGAGGCGCTGGCTTTCGAGCGCGCCTTCTTCCTGTTTACCGCCGAGCAAATCGACCATGCGCGCACCATCTGGCGGCAATTGAGTGCCAATGAAGTTGTCACTCCGCGTTACTGGAAGCAGGATGGTGGCCGCTGGGTCGAAGGGCCGTGATTTGCGATTTCCGGCAAAATTCGTTACATCCCCAAATCGGTCGCGTCCTGTAAACCGGAGCTTACCCCATGTATAAATATCTGATTCTGCCTGTAACCCTGATGATTGCCGGATGCGGCAGCAACGACAGCGAACGGGCTTCCGGCAGTTTTGACGATGGCGAGGGCAACAAGGGCAGCTATTCGGTGCGCGGCGATGACGAGAATAGCGAAACGGTGATCAAGTCGGACAAGGGCGAGATGCGGATCGCGACCGGCGACAAGGCGGTCAGGGATCTGCCGATGGGTATCAAGCTTTATCCCGGCGCCGAAGTGCAGACCAGCATGACCGGCATGGGGGAAGGCAAGTCCGGCGCGATGGTCGTGCTGCGGACGTCCGACAGTGTAGATCAAGTGATAGAATATTATCGCAAGCAGATGAAATCAAAAGACATTGAAGTGAAAACGGAAGTCAAATCCGGCGATATGCAGATGATCGGCGGCGAACGTGCGGATGGCGAGGGGCTGCACATCTCTGCCACCAAATCCCCCGATGGCGGCGTGACGGCGACGATTATCGCCGGTGGAAACAGCTAGGCCGCAATCGAAAACTTGCCATGCTGCAGTGCAGCGGCTAAGGGCGGCGCAAATCTACAACATCCCCGAATTTATGGAGCAATATCATGGCCGTGACACGGACATTTTCGATCATTAAACCCGACGCTACCCGCCGCAACATCACCGGTGCTGTCACCAAGATGCTGGAAGAAGCCGGACTGCGCGTCGTCGCATCCAAGCGCATCCACATGAGCAAGGCACAGGCCGAAGGCTTTTACGCCGTTCACAAGGAACGCCCCTTCTTCGGCGAACTGGTCGACTTCATGATCAGCGGCCCCTGCATCGTCCAGGTGCTCGAGGGTGAAAATGCGATGCAGGCCAATCGCGACATCATGGGTGCAACGAACCCAGCTGACGCTGCTCCGGGCACGATCCGCAAGGAACTGGCCGAAAGCCTGGAAGCGAACACGGTTCACGGTTCCGACAGCGAGGAAAATGCGGCGATCGAAATCGCCTATTTCTTCAAGGATGACGAAATCGTCGGCTAAAGTCTTCCGTATATTTATGGCATTTGAGCGCCCGGTTGCAATCATTGTGATCGGGCGTTTCTTATTGGGCGATGGCCAAGCCTGATAGACCGAGGTAGGTTAGCGTCCGCTATCGGTGCACGAGCGGATATATTGTTAGTTGTTTACGGCTTGCCAATGCGATCTTAGAAAGCTGCGATGAAAACATTCCTGATCTTTGCACTCCTGTTTCTGGAACACTCGTCGCGTCTTTTTACCGAAACCCAGTCGCGGGATATCGGTTGCGTAGCTGTCGTGTCGATCATTTCCGAAGAGCAAAGGCGCGATGCACCGGGTGCGACTGATTATCCCGATATTCGTGAGATTGCACCTCGATGGGCTGCCAGCGTTGGCGATCGCATCTCCGGGGAAAGCGGGCAATCGGTGGAAGTGGTCAGGAAGGCGATATGGGATGCGGTGGAAAAGGAGCAGGCTAATGTCAGCAACATCGACAGTCCCAAAGCATATGTTGATCAGCGAATGACGACTTGTCTGGCATTGATGCGGGCTGATCTGGCACGCGGGTCCGCCCCGCAATAATTTTGCTGCTTGCCTCCCTGTCCCGACGGCCAAAGTGCGGGGCATTGG
>JAGPVK010000012.1 GCA_018067055.1 Sphingomonadales bacterium
TCTTAGCGGGATATCGATCCGGCGGGTGATGCCATGGCTGGTGTAGTCAACGCGGTGCGCCCCCATGCCAGCGCGCGCCTGGCTTTCGAAAACCGTAACCTGATAGTCGTCCTTCAGCAGATAAGCGGCAGACAGACCGGCGATACCCGTACCGATAACGGCTAGACTGGGTTTGTGCCGGTGGTTCGCGCCTGATCCCATCAGGCGTAATAGGCCACGCTCTGCATCGCGGTTGCCATCAATTCGCGGCGGCTGTTCCAGATACTCATATACTGGCTGCTTGCGCCATGATCGGCATGATGGGTGTGGGAATCAATCAGCCACCAGCCGTCTTCGGTAGCGAGCTGTTCGGCGATGATATTGACCTGCCAGTTCATCGAGCTGACCATCGCATTCTGATCGAGCAATCCCATCACCGAAGGCGGCAGGCTGTCGCACATGCAGAGGATTTCCGCGACCGGGTCGAGACCTGCTCGCTGTTTCAGCCGCATCCAGCGGGTCAGACGGTTGGTCTTGGTGCTGGTGTCGATCCGCTTGCCGACATATTCCATATTCGAGGTAAAAAATTGCGGTGGTCCGCTGTGCAGATCCGCCTCGCCGGGAAGGGGGGGGAAGTCGGGATCGACAATGTCGGATGTTTTTACTTCGGTGGCACGGGGCGCGGCAAAGATGAAATTGCAATGGAGGCCGAGACCCTTGTCGCCGAAAATCTCGGACTGGACAAATGCGGTACTCTTGCCGCGGCGAAGCATGGTCGTATCCGCCGTCAATGTTCCGAACAGCGGGCCGGTGAATGCAATTTGTGCCGACCGTAGCGGCGGCAGATCATCTTCGATATGGCTGGCTGCGTGATAGGCAAGCGCTCCGGACAGGCCACCAAATGCGGTGCGGCCCTGGGTCCAGCTTTGTGGCAGAACAACGGGATGGTCTGGGCCGCCAGGCCCGCATTGTTCAAGCAGTTCAGAAAGGGCGACGGGCTGAGAATGTTTATCGGTCATCCGATCCGCTTATCGGGCTAGTCGGCTGAAATCTACTGGTAAGTTTGCTCTCGACATTTACAATAGCAAGTATCTGCTTTATAGCTTTATTGTTTTTCAATCTCTTAATGGAAGATATTGTGATGAGCTATACGAATACCCTGACTCGCGCTGATCTTGCCGATACAATGAACAGGCAGGTCGGACTTTCCCGTGCCGATAGCGCAGTCATGGTGGAATCGATCCTGGACCATATGATCGAGGCGCTTGTCGATGGTGAAAATGTCAAGATTTCGGGATTTGGGACCTTCGTGTTGCGCGACAAGGGAGAACGCACCGGCCGCAACCCCAAGACCGGTATCGAAGTGCCGATCGCACCGCGCCGGGTACTGACATTCCGTGCCAGCCAGACGATGCGTGACAGGATTATTGCCGCAGGTTAATGGACCCGGCTAACCGGGGGAGTAGAGTATGACCAAGGAACAAGGGGCTTTCCGGACCATCGGAGAGCTGTCGAAAGAGCTCAGCATCAAACCGCATATTTTGCGCTACTGGGAAGACCAGTTCGCGATGTTGACGCCGCTTAAACGCGCCGGTGCGCGGCGTCATTATCGCCCGGAAGATGTTGCGATGGTCAAGCGGATCAATCGTCTGCTCAACGAAGAAGGTTATACAATCAAGGGCGCCCGCAAATTTCTGGCATCGCGGCGCAAACGGCCGGAGATGGTTGAAAATGCACCGCAATCCGTCCCCGAGGCGCTGCCTTTGTCGGAAAACGCTCTCGAAGATAACAGTCTGATTGTGGCTGAACTCAAATCGATCCGGGATCAGCTGTCGCACGCGCTCGATCAGGATTAAACTGTTCGGCGGTCAGCATGGGTTGCGGCTCGCAATGATTGCTTATTTTTCAGCACTGTCGGTATTGCGTTGTGCGAACCAGTCCCGCAGAAATGCCGCCTGACATCCGGTGAAGCCGTTGGTACCAACGGCCGAGCAGCTATTGGGCCGCCCCAGCCGTGCTTCATCTTCGTGGTTCTGGAATTGCGCGGTCCAGGACGTCGCATATTGCGCTTCCTCTTCCCTTTCCTGTTCCCGAACGGCCTTTGGTATCCGGTATCTTTCAGATTCGGGCTGGTGCGCGCAAACGACGATTTCACCCTCGGTGGATTCGGGACATTCATCTTCACCGTAAGTGAGCAAAACCGACCAGCGCTCAGGTTCGTCAGCAGGCGCAGCCTTTTCTTCAGATTTTGCCGGCGCTATGATCAGCAGCGATCCCATTGCGAACAAGGCCATTATTGCGCGGGCTGACAAGTGGGCGATAGCAAATATCCTTGATCCGCTGGCCTGAACAGGGCCAGATTCAAACATTATGCATCGGAACATTTCCATGGCCTGAACCCGCTAGCACAAAGAAATGAGCTTTTGATCTGAGGATCAACCATGAAATGGCAGAGATAGGGGATGGTGAAATTGCAGAACGGCAATTCTTCGCAGATTGTCTAGTCGTAATTGGGTCCCAGTTCCGGATCGAGATCGCGCGGCCGGGTGAAGCGGTCGAGTGTGCCGCATTTTTCGGTAATGTCGGCCCAGCTATCGATCGCCAGCGTCATCTCGGCCAGCGCGGCTGTCGGATATTTGGTTTCAACCTCGTCGCGGGCCGGTGAGGTTCCATCATCGGGCACAAGATCGAAGATCAGGTCTTCCAGACCAGGATTATGGCCAACCATCAGCACATGGTCTGCATCCGCGCTCGCGCCGCGCAATACGTCGAGCAGGGTTGCCGAAGAGGCGAGGTAGATTTTGCGATCCCAGGTCGGTTCCATCACCAGACCACTGGCTTCCTCGACATTCTCCAATGTTTCGATGACCCGCACTGCGGGGGAGGCGAGGATCTGATCGAAGGTCAATCCGTTACGCTGGATGAAGCGGCCCATCACCGCTGCAGCGCGCTTGCCCTTGGGATTGAGGGGGCGATCAAAATCGCGGTCGACCGGATCATCCCAGCTGGATTTGGCATGGCGCAGGAGCGTGAGTTTTTTCATTGCGGCTTGTCATGCAGCAAACTTGTTTCAGTTGGAAGACCGGATTGCCTGATTTCGGATTTGGCGCTGCGGATCTCGGCGAGCGCCTGTGCGAGCGGCATGCGTTCGATCGGCGTGCCTGCAGGAAAGGCGGTCAGCAGACGCGAGGGGAAGGCCGATGACAGGATGACAAAATGGCCATGATCATCGGCGCGGCGAATGATCCGGCCAAAGGCCTGCGCCAGTCTGGCGCGAATGATCCGGTCGTCATAGGCGCTGCCGCCACCCGCCAGCCGCCGGGCGCGATGCAGAATATTGGGACGCGGCCAGGGGACCGATTCCATGATCACCAGCCGCAGACTTTGACCAGGGACATCGACGCCATCGCGCAGCGCATCGGTGCCGAGCAGACTGGCCTTGGGATCATCGCGGAAAATATCGACCAAAGTGCCGGTGTCGATCGGATCGACATGCTGGGCATAGATCGGCAATCCGCTTTGCGCCATCCGGTCGGCGATCCGCGCATAGACGGTGCGCAGGCGGCGGATGGCGGTGAACAGGCCAAGCGTGCCGCCGCCAGATGCTTCGATAAGCTGCGCATAGGCACCCGCCAACCCCGCCATATCGCCGCGTTTCACATCGGTGACGATGATTACCTTGGCCTGATTGGCATAGTCAAACGGGCTGGCAACTTCGAATTCCTGCGGGGCATGATCCAAATGCACAGCACCGCTGAGCGCCCGCGCGGTTTCCCAGCCACCGCCGCCCTTCAGCGTCGCCGAGGTGATCAATATGCCATGCGCCGGTTTGGTGACCACTTCGGTTACCGGAATCGTCGGGTCGAGCCAGTGGCGGCAAATGCCGATATCATATTCGCGGCCCTCAAAACGGTCGATCATCAGCCAGTCGACAAAGTCGGGATCGGCCGGGCCGCCAATCCGCGACAGCAGCGACAGCCACCCCGACAGGGTGTCGCAGCGCCAGCCAAGGCTCGACAGCGCCCCTTCCATCCGCGCCTTGGCCGGGGCATCCATCCAGTCCGGGCCTTCCTCGATCAGATGCTCGATCCGCTGGCCAAGGCGGACCAGCGGTTTGAGCAGGGCGTCCATCGCTTGAGCAGCATTGGCGACCGCGTCGATCATCGGGCCCTCGATATCGGAAAGCTCGGTTTCGAGGCCATAGCCGGCATCGGCGCTCTGGCTTTCGTCGCGGGCGAAGACCATGGCCCGCACTTCGTGGAGCAGGGCCTCGATCGGGCCGAAAGGTTCGCCTTCGCCGAGACGCTGCAACCAGCCATCGCCCGGCATCGCCTCGGCGGCGTGGCGGGCGCTTTCTATCGCCCGGCCGCCTTCCTCGTCATAAGAAGCGATGTCTGCGAGCCGCGCGGCAAGACCACGCCGCCGGCCCCGGTTTTTCGTTTCCGGTCCGATCACCCAGCGGCGAATTTCAATCGCTTCCTGTCCGGAAAGGCGTGCGGCAAACATCGAATCGGCGGCATCAAAAAGATGATGGCCCTCGTCGAAAATCAGGCGTGTTGGACGGTTCTGCTGTTCGCGGCCGCGCGCGGCATTGACCATCACCAGCGCATGGTTGGCGATGACGATATCGGCCTGCTGGCTGGCTCGGGCGGCTTTCTCGATGAAGCATTTGCGATAATGCGGGCAGCCGGCGTAGACGCATTCGCCGCGCCGGTCGGTCAGTGCAGTCGCGCCATTGCGCCGGAACAGGGTGGTCAGCCAGCCGGGCAGATCGCCGCCAATCATGTCGCCGTCTTTGCTATAGGCGGCCCAGCGCGCAACCAGATGGGCAAGGATCGCCGCCCGGCCTGTGAACCCGCCCTGCAGGGCATCTTCCAGATTGAGCAGGCAGAGATAATTTTCCCGGCCCTTGCGCACCACGACTTTCTTGCGAAACGTTGCTTCGTCCGGATAGATACGGCGGGTTTCCCGATCGAGCTGGCGCTGCAATGCTTTGGTGAAGGTCGAAATCCACACCGCGCCGCCAGCCTGACCGGACCAGAGCGAAGCCGGTGCCAGATAGCCGAGCGTCTTGCCGATCCCGGTGCCCGCTTCGGCGAGCAGCATATTGGGCGCTCCCTTTATTTTGCGGGGATTGAAGATTCCGGTGACGGCTGCGGCATAGCTTTTCTGGCCTTTCCGGTCTTCGGCACCCTCGCCGGTCAGCGCATCGAGTCTGGTCAGCGTGTCCCGTTCATCCATTGCAATCGGCCTGGGGGCCAGGCGTGCGGGCTCTTCTTCCCATTCCGGCAGCTTCGAAAACAGCCAGCGTTCGGCTTCGACTGGTTTTTCGAGCCTCTGGCCCACTTCCTGGGCCCAGGGCCAGCGCAGTCGAAAAAGTGCCTGCGCGCTGCTCCACGCGCCTTCCCGCTCTTGCCAAAA
>JAGPVK010000022.1 GCA_018067055.1 Sphingomonadales bacterium
TGCCGAGGATCGTCAGGGCGTGGCAGCTGAAAAAGGCGCTACGGTGGTCGAGGCAATCGAACTGCTCGCCAGCGAGGGCGTTGACCGGCAGGCCATTTTGGATCTGCTCGACGACGCACTGATTGCGCCGGTGCTGACCGCTCATCCGACCGAAGTCCGGCGCAAGAGCATCATTGATCACAAATCCCGGATTGCCGAACTTCTGTTGATGAAGGACGAGGGAGAGACAGAAACTCCGCAGGGCGATATGCTCGACGCCGCGATCATGCGCCAGATCGCCTTGCTCTGGCAGACCCGGCCGCTGCGCCGCGAGCGTCTGTTCGTCACCGACGAGGTGCAGATCTCGCAAAGCTATATGAAGGACGTCTTCCTGCCGGTTCTGCCGAGGCTTTACGCCAAGTGGGAACGGACCCTGGGCGCACGCCTGCCCAGTTTCCTCAAACTCAACAGCTGGATTGGCGGCGATCGCGACGGCAATCCTTTTGTCGACGCCGGCGCGATGGAGGAAGCCTTGTCGCGCGCGGCAGAAACCGTAATCGGCTATTATCTGATGTGTGTTCATACCTTGGGCGCAGAGCTGTCGATCTCGACCGAACTCGCCGAAGTACCCGAATCGGTAATCGCGCTCGCCGACGCCAGTGGTGACGATTCGCTCAGCCGCAAGGACGAACCCTATCGCCGCGCACTGTCAGGGATTTACGCCAGACTCTCCGCGACCCATCTCAAGCTCTGCGACCATGTTCCGGGCCGGGTGTCCACTATTGCCGCCAAGGCTTATGACAATCCGCAGGAACTGCGCGCAGAACTCGTCATATTGGCGCACGGCCTCAAATCGGCTGGCAAGGGCGTCTTTGCCACATCCGGCGCTTTGGGGCGGCTGATCCGCACGGTTGAACTCTTCGGCTTCCACCTCGCCACGCTCGACATGCGCCAGAACAGCAAGGTCCACGAACGCGTGGTCGCCGAACTGCTGAAGCAGGCCGGGGTTGAAGATGATTATCTGGCGCTGGACGAAGCAGCTCGGGTCAAGCGGCTGCGCACCGAACTGGCCAATAACCGCCCGCTGGCCAGCCCGTGGATCACCTATAGCGACGAAACCGCAAAGGAATTGTCGATCATCCGCGCCGCCGCCGAAGCGCACCGCAAATACGGCCCCGAAGTCATCACAAATTATAATATCAGCAATGGCGAAAGCGTGTCCGACATACTGGAAGTCTATGTCCTGTTGATGGAGACGGGCCTCTATCACGCGCCAACCGAGGACAACGCATCTCCATCCTGCCTGGTCATGGCGGTGCCGCTGTTCGAGACCGTCGCCGATCTGGAAAATGCGCCGCAAGTGATGACCGATTTCTTCGCGCTGCCGGAGATGCACGCCCTGGCAAAGGGGCGCGGCCATCAGGAAGTGATGATCGGCTATTCGGACAGCAACAAGGATGGCGGTTATCTGACCTCGACCTGGAGCCTGTTCAAGGCAAGCGATGCGCTCACCCCGATATTCGCGAAGGCCGGCATCAAAATGCAGCTGTTCCACGGACGCGGCGGAGCCGTTGGTCGTGGTGGCGGCTCGGCCTTTGGCGCGATCAAGGCCCAGCCCAAGGGAACCGTCGCCGGCCGCATCCGGATCACGGAACAAGGTGAAGTGATCGCCGCAAAATATGGCACGGCAGATGTCGCGGAAGCCAATCTGGAAGCGATGACCTCGGCGGTTCTGATCAATTCGCTTGAGCCCGACCGGACCGACAGCAAGGTGCTGGCAGACCATGCCGAGGCAATGGATCAAATCTCGCAAATCGCGTTCACCGAATATCGCGACCTGGTCTATGGCGACGACAGTTTCCGGACCTTCTTCCGGCAAATGACGCCGCTGACGGAAATCGCCAAACTCAAGATCGGATCGCGTCCGGCTAGCCGCACGAAGAGCGACAAGATCGAGGATTTGCGCGCCATTCCCTGGGTATTCAGCTGGGCACAGGCCCGAGTGATGCTGCCGGGCTGGTATGGTGTCGGACAGGCGCTCAATGCATTTGAAGACAAGGCGAAACTGAAGGAGATGGCGCAAAGCTGGCCATTTTTTCAGGCCTCGCTCTCCAATATGGAAATGGTTCTGGCCAAGTCGGACATGGGCATCGCCGCCCGCTATGCCGATCTGGTCGAGGATCAGGACATGGGTCAGGCATTCTTCGGCCGTATCCGGTCGAGCTGGTACCAGACCCGCGACATATTGCTCGACATCACCGACCAGCCGCACCTTCTGGCAAAAAGCCCGGCGCTGTTCAACAGCATCGAATTGCGCCTGCCTTATATCGAGCCGCTCAACCATCTGCAGATCGAGCTGATGAAACGGCTGCGCGCCGGCGAAGACGACCCGCGCATCGGCGAAGGGATCCAGCTGTCGCTCAACGCGATTGCTACCGCATTGCGCAATAGCGGCTGACTTTTAACTTCGTCCACGGCCCGCGCTGGCACAATTCGTTCGCCGGCAAAAAAACGAACCTTCCGAGCATTTTTGTCAGTCGCCTGCTTCATTTACCGCGCTTAGACTTCTCCGAAATCAGGAGAGATTCATGGCTGTCGAGACCAAGCGTAGTTTTTGCCGTTTTTGCCACGCAAGTTGCGCGATGGTTGTGGAAGTCGAAAATGACAAGATCATGTCTGTCAAAGGCGACAAAGAGGACCATCTGTTCCACGGCTATACCTGCATCAAGGGTCGCCAGCTGCCCGACATGCACAATCTCCCCGACCGGATGATCACCAGCAAGATTCGCCAGCCCGACGGCAGTTTCAAGAATATCGCAACCGCTGATGCGCTGAAACTCGCTGGCGAGCGGATGAAGAAGATGGTCGAAGAGCATGGCCCGCACAGCATCGCCGTCTATTGCGGCACCAACGCCTTCCAGAACAGCGCCGTGCTTGGCACATCCTATGCTTTTGCCCAGGGCATCGGTTCGCGCAACTGGTATACCAGCGTGACCGTCGACCAACCGGCCAAGGTCTTCACCACCGCGCGCTACGGCATGTGGATGGGTGGCGGCAACGCCTTTACCGATTCCGATGTGGCGATGTTTGTCGGCAATAATCCGATCGTGTCCCACTATTCCGGAGGCATGCCGACCTCCTCTCCCTCGCGGGGCTTGAGAGATGCCAAGGAACGCGGTCTTAAAGTCATCGTAGCCGACCCGCGGGTGAGCGAGATGGGTAAATTGGCCGACATCTATCTGCCGGTAAAACCCGGCGAAGATCCTGCCCTGCTCGCCGGCATGCTCAACGTGATTTTCGAAGAGAAGCTTTACGACCAGAATTTCGTCGCCGCTCATGTCGATGGCGTCGAAGAGTTGGAAGCTGCGGTCAAATCCATGACGCCAGTCATTGCCGCGAAACGCGCCGGGGTCGACAAGGATCAGCTGATTGCCGCTGCCCGCATGTTTGCCGGCGCCAACAAGGGCCGCGTGGTCACTGGCACCGGTCCGGAAATGGCCGGCAACGGTACGCTCACCGAATATCTTGTGGCGTCACTCAACATCCTCTGCGCGCGCTTCAATCAGGAAGGCGAGCGGGTATCCGCACCGATGGTCTTCAATCCGCTGATGGGCGGACCGCGAAAGGCACAGGTCGCACCAAAAATGCCTACCTTTGGCGAAGGCTTCCCGAAATCGCGCATCCGCGGCCTTGGCCATCTGGGCAAGGAAATGCCCTGCAATGTGCTGGCCGATGAGATACTGACGCCGGGCGACGGCCAGATCAAGGCGCTGATCTCGATCGGCGGCAATCCCGAAATTGCCTTCCCGGACCAGCAGAAAGTCCGCCGCGCGCTGGATGAATGCGAATTGTTCATTCAGGTCGATCCGTGGATGTCGGCCAGCGCCAAACGGGCCGACATGATTCTCGCCCCGTCCATGTGCCTGGAACGCGAAGACATTAACAACGTGTCGGACGCCTTCACCGAGGAAGCCTATGCCCATTATACCGAAGCGATGGTGCCCCCGCCTGGCGACACGATGGACGAATATGAAATGCTGTGGTGGCTGGCCAAGCATATGGGCATTGAAATGAACTTCCCCGGCGGTCCGGCATCAATGGACGAATGCCCCGACAAGGCGACCGTGCTCGATCTGATTTCCGAAGGCGCTCTGCTGAAACCAAGCAAGGCCAAAGCCGATGCGGCTGCGCTCGACCGCAAGGGCGCAGCGATCACCTATGATGAATTGCATCCGGTGGTCGGGCCGGCTGATCCGGAGGCGACCGAAAAATTCGACCTCAATGCTGGCGCCATGCCCAGCGAACTGATCGACTATGCCGCCAATGACCCGGTCATCGACGGATTCGATTTCCGCCTGATTTCCCGCCGGTCCAAACACCGCTACAACAGCAATGGCCACACATTCCCGAAACTGGTCGAGAAAATGCCGACCAACCCGGCCTTTTTCAATCCCGGAGACCTGGCTGCGGCTGGCATACAGGACGGCGCAATCATCGAAATCACCTCAACCACCGCCTCGATTTTTGGCCTCGCCAAGGCCGACGACAAGGTCCGTCCCGGCGTTATCTCGATGAGCCACGCCTTCGGCGATAGCGAGGCGGGCAAGGATGAGGTGATGAGCAAGGGCGGCTCTACCAACCGTTTGCTGTCCGATGCCAACAACATCGATCCGATCACTGGACAGGCCCTGCAAAGCGCGATACCGGTCAGGGTTTCAGCCGCTTAAGGAAATCCGATGACAGATAATATGGTGCACGGGTCCAGCCAGGACCGGTTCGCGCATGTCCGCGATATCATGGCAGCCAGCCTTGAAAGCGGTGCCGATATCGGAGCCTCCTTTTGTGCGACGATCGACGGCGAAACCGTCATCGATATCTGGGGCGGCTGGGCCGACGAAGCGAAGACGCGACCCTGGGAAGCCGACACCATCGTCAATGTCTATTCGACGACCAAGACGATGACCGCGCTGACCGCCTTGCTGATTGCCGATCGCGGTGATCTGGATTTTGATGCGCCGGTGGCAAAATATTGGCCAGAATTTGCGCAAAATGGCAAGGCGGAAGTCACCGTCGCCCATCTGATGAGCCATTCGTCCGGCCTTTCCGGCTGGGAAGAACCGATCACCCGCGAAGATCTTTACGACTGGGACAAAGCCACCTCACTGCTTGCCGCCCAGGCACCCTGGTGGGAGCCGGGAACCCAGGTCGGCTATCACGCGATCACCCAGGGCTATCTGGTCGGTGAAGTGGTGCGCCGGATCACTGGCAAGTCGCTCGGAACGGTTTTTCGGGAGGAAATCGCTGAGCCGCTGGATGCCGACTTCCATATCGGATTGGCTGCCGAACATGATCACCGGGTTGCCGACCTGATCCCGCCGAAAGCGGGAGCGGCGCAAGCAGCGGCCAACAATATTCAGCGCAAGACATTCACCAACCCGCCGATCGATCCTTTTGACACACGGTCAAGGGAATGGCGCGGCGCGGAAATCCCCGCCGCAGGCGGCACCGGCAACGCCCGATCGGTTGCGGAGATCCACGCGCTGCTCGCCAATGGCGGGATCGCCAAGGGCAAGCGCATCCTGTCTGAAGCGGGGTGCCGCAAGGCGCTGGAACAGCAGATCGAAGGCAATGATCTCGTGCTGATGGGTCTGCCTCTGAAATTCGGCCTCGGCTTTGGCCTGACCGGACAGGTGGTCCAGCTGCCCAATGAGAACAGCATATTCTGGGGTGGCTATGGCGGCTCGCAAATCGTCATCGATATGGAGAACCGTACCACTTATTGTTACGTGATGAACAAGATGGGCGAAGGTCTGCTGGGCGACATGCGGTCAGCCGATCTGATTGGTGCGGCCAGGGCTGCAAGCTAGCCGCCGGATTTCAGGATCTACGGGATCTGGCAGAAACGGTCCGCCATACCCACCGCTGCCATCTATCATATTTGCCAATCGACTTGGCCCCTCCTCCATGCGACCAGCCGGGAGTAGAGGGAGAATATGGATGCCAATGGATTCTGCTTATATCGATCAAATGAAGCGCCTGATGGAGTGGGAAGCGGCTCGCACAGCCCCGCCCCAGAGTTTCCCACGGCTCCCCGACCTGCCCGCTGGCCGCTATACCAGCCAGGAATATTACGATCTCGAGCAGCAATATCTGTGGAAGAAAACATGGCTGTTCGCCGCCCATATCGACGAAGTGCCGGAACCCGGGTGCTTCATGAAATGGGAGCAGGTCGGCGATCCGATCATCATCGTCCACGGCATGGATGGTGAAGTCCGCGCCTTTTACAATACCTGCCGTCATCGCGGCGCGCCGGTCGTGACCGAGGAAAAAGGCAAGTCGCCGCGGCTTATGTGCGGCTATCATAACTGGACTTACAAGACCGATGGCAGCTTGGTCGGCGTCCCGGAGAAACAGGACTTTGGTCCCGATTTCGACATGTCCTGCCGCAGCCTGATTCCCGTGAAGTGCGAGAGACTGGGCAATCTGATCTTCGTGAATTTCGATGCAGATGCGATGCCGCTCAAGCAATGGCTGGGCCCGGTCTGGGATGAGTGGAAGGAATTCCGCTTCGACAAGATCAGACTAGCGGCGCGCTATTCGTTTGACCTGAAGTGCAACTGGAAGGTGGCGATGGAGGCCAATATGGAGGTCTATCATGTCCCCTTCATCCATCCCGATACCGTTTCGCCGCTGGTCGACAGCAAGCGCAATGTAAACACCCTCTATCCCAACGGCCATGCCCGGATGCTGGCCCCCGCTCCCCAACAAACCAAT
>JAGPVK010000423.1 GCA_018067055.1 Sphingomonadales bacterium
AGCCGACCATGTCGCTCCCAAAGATACTTCCGGGCTTTCAGATACGCTTCAAGGTCGTCCGCATCTGCGACAGAGGCCTGCACTACCGCGAGTGTCGACCTCTGACCCTCATGCGCGCTTTATGATAAAAGCTTGCATAGCCATGACAGCAGACTTTCATGGACAACGCAGCGAAATCCCGTTTTGAGCCCCTTGCTACCGCGTGCCTGCCATGAAAAGCATAACCTCATGTTAAAGATGATGGGTTTTCCCTTTGCGTGTTTAGTTCTGGGCTGGCTACTTGGTTCTGCCTTTCCCTTTGATTTGTGGCCCCATTCGGACTGCCATCGCCTTGGTGGGACGCTGAAAATTATTGAAGGACCGGGGAAGCCGACAGAATGCGTCATTCCGTGGGAAAGCCACTGAGCGTCGGGTTTTGTCCGCACTGTGTGATTTTATGCGCAGCGCAGCGAATGGCGGCTTTCACAAACGCAGGTTTGTGAAACGGATGTAAAATAGGCTCTCAGATAGCGAAGTCGTGCATCTCAGCTCATGTCTAAATGTAAATTCCGCAAAGGGTGCCAGCGTCAGGGAAAAATATTTCTTAGACCAGATGAGCGTTTTGCGGCGGTAATGCCGCAGATGTGGTTTTCTTGGCGAACATGAAACTGTTCGGGAGAAACACCAATGACGAACGCACTTTACGTTGGCCTGGATGTCCACAGGGACACGATCGCCGTTGCTGTGGCAGAGGAAGGTCGCCGCGGTGAGATCCGGTTTTTCGGCACAATTGCCAACAAGGCGGATTCTGTTTTGCGTCTAACCAAGCAGCTTACGGCGTCGGGTAAGGTGCCGACCTTTTGCTATGAGGCCGGCCCTTGTGGTTATGGCCTGCACCGTCACCTGACCAAGCTCGGATTCGAAAGCGCGGTTGTCGCGCCCGCGATGATCCCTCGCAAGGCTGGAGATCGGGTCAAAACGGATCGGCGCGACGCGGAGATGCTCGCAAGGCTGTGGCGTGCAGGCGAACTGACGCCAATCTGGACGCCTGATGAAGAGCAGGAAGCCATGCGCGATCTGATCCGTACGCGTAAACAAGCGATGGATGCAGTGAAGGTTGCCAAGCAGCAACTGCTCAGCTTCCTTCTACGTCACGGGCTCCGATACGAGAATGGCAGCTATTGGACAAAACGACATCGTCGGTGGCTGGCCGAATTGCGCCGCTTCCGGTTGACCCACCAGCAGCTGGCCTTTGAGGAATTGAAACGCGCGGTCGATCAGGCCGAGGCCCGTGTGGCCACTCTGGATCAGGCGGTTGATGAAGCGGTTCAGACCTGGCGTTTTGCCCCTGTAGTTGATGCCCTGCGTGCGCTGCGCGGCGTGAACACGATCATCGCAGCGACCGTAGTGGCCGAGATTGGCGACATGACCCGCTTTGAGAACCCGCGCCAGCTGATGGCGTGGCTCGGGCTTGTGCCAAGTGAGCATTCCAGTGGCAGCACGACGCGGCGTGGCCGCCTGACGAAGACCGGGAATGCTCTGGCCCGAACGATGCTGGTGGAAGCGGGCTGGTCCTATCGCCACCCGCCCAAGGAAGGGCAGCCGTATCTCAAGCGATCCGCGCACCTGCCGCAGGAGATCAAGGATATCGGCTGGAAGGCGCAGACCCGTCTTTGCAAGCGGTTCCGCCACCTCTCGAACACCGGCAAACCCCAGCCCCGTGTGCTTGCCGCCATCGCGCGAGAGCTCGCGGGCTTTGTATGGGACATCGCCCGCAAGACGCCACTAACAGCGTGACGTAACGGTCCAGACTGCCTGTGCAGTACGCTGGAGATGGCGGCCAATGATAGGGAAATCCTCGGACTACGTTGGGAAACATATCCGTCCTTAGAGAGAGGCGCTCCCGCATCGAACCAGGTCAGGCGGGAACCAATCCGCGGATGAGAGCATGATAACCATCGGTTCGGCCCACCGTCTCCAGCGCCTGTACAGGCTACATCTTTGACTAACCCGTGTCAGCGGGGTAGTCTTCTCGTGTCAGAAAACCTGAAAACGCTCATGAGAACGTAGGATTTAGCACTGAGCCGGAGCAGACCCCTACATGCTTGACCACGCTCCTTGGCTTTCAGTCTCGCGTCATGGTGACCAAATCGAGATAGCCAACAAGAGTTGGGGATCTGTGCTATAATATTGGCCAGATCACATTGTCGGCGTGAGAATGCCTCACAGGCCTGTTGGGGGAGAGTACATGGATAGCATTTCTTCAAAATTGATCGTTGAGATCTCGCTGATGGTCATCAGTTTGGGGGTTATTGTAGTGAGCCTCCTCTCTCTACGACTTACGCGAGAAGCGCCAAAATCTAAGATCGACGTCGATGCCGCGATTCGAAATGCCCCCTACCACCTACTTGAAGAGGCTGGGATCCGCGTTACCCCTCCCTCTTCCTCAAAGGAAAGTGCTCAGTGACCGGGTAACATTTTCTCTAAAAATATAAAATAAGGGGTTGAAACTGCTTTCAGGGGGTGTATGTATTATTCAGCAGGAAGGAAAATCAAATGAAAAAGACAAAGCACATGGATGCCCGGATGAACCAAAGAGGCATCACACAAGAACTGGTCGATCTGGCGCTTGAATATGGCGAACCCGTCGGAGACAAGACCATCTTGGGACGGAAGCAATGCCATGAGATACTGACAAACCTGCAGCGTGAGATGAAGGTGCTGCAAAAAGTCATGAGCAAAGGTGGAATTACCGTAGTCTCTGCCGGAGAAGAACTCATCACGACCTATCGCACTGACAGTTACTCATCAGTTGCTGCAAGAAAATAAGGGGCTGAAATAAAATGAAGAGCAAATACGCCGATGTCTGGCGCGCACTTGATGGGGTCTCCGGGTACGTTCGGCAATCCGAATTGCCGAACGTACTCCTTGCGGACATATCTCAGAGCATGGGGATGGAGCTTGAACATTCCGGCTTGGCTTCCAACGCGCTGATGTCTCTTCGTGAAAATGACGATGGCTACTACGCCTTACAGGAGGCGCGTTCCCGGTTTCTTGCAATCCCCAACTCCGAGAAGCTTGCGGCTATAGATGAAATGATGGGTGTCTATCAGAGCCGGGAGACTGGGTTCTGGATTGGATATTTGCCTGCCAAGCGCATCACCGAGCTTGCCGGCACTCCAGGCACTGTGCGCTGCGCATTCACCAGCTCTCTGCACCCTGCACTGATGATGGCCTCCAAAGGGTCGACTGTACGTTTTGTAGATCGTCATTCTGAGGTCTGCGACATGGCCAAGATGATGGCTTTCATTTTGGAAGTTCCTCTTCAAGTCGTGATGGCTGAGCCCTTTAACAGGGTCGCTGATGAGGCATACGACGCAGAAATTATCATGGCTCCGTTCGGCTCTAAAATTCATTCGTCCGCCGAGCTAAGCTTGGAAGCATTGGATATCCTTGGCCGTGATGACGGACCTCGACGCCTAAGTGGCGAAGCTGTGGCTCTCGCAGATGCTCAAGTATCGCCGACTGATACCGTGATTGTATCTGTCGCCAGTAGTGCAATGTTCCGAGGTGTGGGTGTAGAGCCTATTGCGCGGGAAGCGCTCGTAGAATCCGGTCGCCTCAAAGCCATCCTGTCAGTTCCGGCTGGAATGCTCTTCCATGCCTCCAGCATCGCCAGTGACATCCTTGTCTTAGGACCAAAACGAAGCGCAAGTGACACTGTTCGCTTTGTTAATCTTGGATCTCCTCAGTTTGCAGGGAAGACCGTTCGGGGCAGGCCTGAAGTCAAACCCGAGAGCTCTTGGCTTGAGGCAATCTCACATCCCTCTCATCAGGATGATGAGGCCATTGCTGAGGCCTCTATCTCTGAGATCCGGGATAAGGACTACATCCTAAGCTTGGACCGATATGTTATTCCACCTGCAGTGGCTGCCCTGGAGCGGTTTCTGGACAACAGAGAGACTCTCCCGCTTGCGGAAGTG
>JAGPVK010000041.1 GCA_018067055.1 Sphingomonadales bacterium
TAAGCGTCGGGGCCGGGTCCATCATCAAAGGCCGGCTGGGCTATGGTGACACCAACAATAGCCCCTTTCGGTGGTCCCTCGGTCCAGTTGATCGTGCCGGACTCATCCGTCTCGAACCGGATGGTTTCCAGCGAATCGACAAGAAAACCTGTGTGGCCTCCGTCATGGGTCGCCGGGTGCGGTTTTTCGGCCGGACGGTTCTTTTGATAATCGGCGATTTTCTCGACCAGCGCGCTAATCTGCGACTCCGCCAGCTGTTCAGCCGGATCCGCCGAATCGATTGCCGGCTCCTCGCTCACGCTGCGGCCGGGAGGTGGCGCGACTTTTCCGGTAAACGGAATCGGCTTGTCCTGCTTGTCGTCTGCGACCACGAAACCTTGCGCTTCCAATGTTGCCCGTGCCCGCGGCGAAAGTCTGGGAAATGCGTCTTCGCAGATTTCCTGCGTCAGGTCAGCGGCGGCCATCGCGGCATCGCAAATCATATCGCTATCGGCGGTCAGATAGACCAGCAATGGTGCGGAGCGCAGCCGGCCATTGAGCGATTGCACCGCCGCCAACCGGTCCTGTTCGGAAACCCGGTCATGCAGGTCACGCAACCGGGTCAATCCCGCCTGGACATCCTGATTGGCCAGATTGCCCGGTTTCTGTGCCAGCAGGTCAACCACCTGCCGCCATTGCGTGGCCGCTCCTTGGCCTTCCGGCAGGCTCCCCTTGAGCACGGTGGTCAGGCGGTCATCGAAGCGCAATATTTGATCCCGAAAATCTTTGGATTACCCCATTGTTAACCGGGTGATAACCCTTTCGGGCTGCGACGGGAAGCGATGATGTTGTCGCGTCACAATGTGGGACAAGGGAGAAAGCATTGCTTGGTTTCCTTATTATATTATAACGATCAAATGATTCGCGAACGGATATTACATTTCTATGGCTGATACGAACCTGGATGAAATCGATCTGAAAATCCTGCAGCGCTTGCAGGATGATGGTCGAATTACCAATGTCGAACTTGCAAACAGCGTGGGCTTGACGGCACCGCCCTGCCTCCGCCGCATGCGGGCGCTGGAGGACGAAGGGGTGATCAACTCCTATCACGCGGCGATTGATCCTGCGAAAATGGGTTACACGATCACGGTCTTCGCCATGGTCAGCATGAAAAGCCAGGCAGAGACCGATTTACAAGCGTTTGAAGAACATGTGCAAAAGCTCCCGGAAGTGCGCGAATGCTATATGCTCAATGGCGAAATCGACTTCATTTTGAAAGTGGTCGCCAAAGACCTCCAGCAGTTTCAGAGCTTTTTGACCAGCCAGCTGACCGCAGCCCCCAATGTTGCCAGCGTCAAAACCTCGCTCACCATCCGGTCGGCCAAACATTTGCCCGGCGTTCCGATTCAGGAATAAAAAAGGGCGCCAGTGGCGCCCTCTTTCAAATTTGCATATGATGTTCTTTTAGCTTGCTGGTTCCTCAGCAGCCGGTGCTGCGGCCGGCGCGGCTGGTGCCGGTGCAGTCTGCTGGTCGATCCACGTCTGCCACATAGCAGCCAGCGGAGCGCGCGTTCCCGATACTTTCGCAAAGGCCTGCTTTGCTGCATCGTAATCGCCGGCATAGGCATGAGCGGTACCAATACCCATGTAACCGCGATTCATATCGGCTTCGGGTTTGGTCAGTCCGGCTTCATAAAATGCCACGGCCTTGTCATAGCCTTTGTAGCCCAGCCAGACATCGGCGAAATTCATCATCACCGAGCTGCTGCCGGATCCACGAACGCCCGAAGGTTGCGCAGGCAGTGATGCCCGATCGCCCGCAACTTCCTTCTGGGCAGGCTCGAGCACTTCTTTGATCAATGGATTGTTGGAGCTGACGATACCTTTGCTCTTGCCGTCCTCGAGAACGGCGACCACTTCACCAAACAGATTCTTGCGCTGCGCCTCTTCGGCAAACTCCTTGTAGTCGCGCGCTGTGGTGAGCGACCCGGTAGCCTTCATGAACCGCAGAACCTCTAGATTCTGAACGCTGTCGGCTTGGGATGAGCGACGGCTGGCAGCCACGGCATCACCCCATGAGTCGCCCGAAGGATAGGCGGTAGCCCATTTTGTTGACCAGGTAGCGTATAGATCCTTGTTGCCGCTCGCCAGCGCACGATCGCGAGCCAGACGGTACCAGGATTCCGGAGCCTTGGTCGTCGAGGCATTGGCGTTATTCATGATTTCAGTCCATTTTGCCAGACCTTCGACGGGCATGTTCCGCTTGAAATAGGTCTCAGCCAGCAACGGCTCGATATTATTGTCCCGATAGCCCAGGTCATAAGCAGCCTGGAAATATTTCGCAGCGTCTGCCCAGCGCTCGGCACCATATGCAAAATTACCGGCAAAAAAGTTGAACGCGGGCAATTGCGCCTCTGCGGTGCGCCCACTGTCCAGCGAAGCGATAATGCCTTTTTCCTGCAGCCCGGTATCTTTCAAGGTCCCGCCAAGCTGAATGGCCAGCTGACCGGCCACAAAGCGATCGTCTGGAGCTAAGGTTTCAGCCAGCAGAGCATCCACCAGCGGTTTGGCGGTCGCAGGTGTTTCGGTCGCCATGGCAGCCTGAATTGCGGCCACTTTTGGTTGAACTTCCTTGCTAATCTTGACTGCTGATTCTTTTTCCTTTTTCTTTTTTGCAGCCTGAGCTTCCTGCGGCATAGCCGTTACAGCCAGCGTACCGACAGCTGCCAACGCAACAGCCATGGAAAAATGAGATAAAAAACGCATGAATATCCTCCGGATGATAATTATTTGGGGGAAACGGGTTCCCCGGAATATGGTTGCACCACACAGTCTTGGCCCTATTACCAAGCTTTCATCGGTTTTCTAGAGTGAATCCGCTGAATAGAGGTTGAACGGTAAAAGTTCCGCGGCGCTGCGGAATACTCCATATAGTATAATGAGGTAAAATCGCGTGCTTGCAGTCATATCCCCCGCCAAATCTCTGGATTTTGATTCCGATCTTCCACCGGTCTCGCCAACCGAAAACCGGTTTCCCGCCGAAACCGAAAAGCTGGCAAACGCCATCAAGAATCTGACCACGAAAAAGCTGAAGGCGATCATGCCGGTGTCGGATAATTTGATTGCGCTCAACCGGCAGCGGTACAGCGAATTTTTCGATCAGCCGGAACGCCCTGCGATCTACGCCTATAATGGTGACGTCTACACGGGATTTGAAGCGCACAGCATCGGTGATGAGGCGATGGCCTTTGCCCAGGATCATTTGCGCATCCTGTCCGGCCTCTACGGATTGCTCCGGCCGCTGGACCCGATTCGTCCCCACCGCCTTGAAATGGGCACAAAATGGGCGCCGCGCTACAACAAGCTGACCGACTTCTGGAAGGACAAGATTGCCAAGGCATTGGCCGCAGATCTCGAGCATGTCGGCACCGACATCATCGTCAATCTCGCCAGCAACGAATATTGGGCATCGGTCAAGCCGCATGCCGCAAAA
>JAGPVK010000042.1 GCA_018067055.1 Sphingomonadales bacterium
TGCCGAAGCTGTCCTATGGCACGACATTGGGCCTTGAAGGCACGGTCATGGGGATCAACTATGGCTTTGACAAAGTCCGCTTCCTAAACCCGGTCCGCGCCGGTTCCAAGGTGCGCGGACGCCACACTTTGGTCGACGCCGTAGAGAAACAGCCGGGCCGCTGGTTGCTGACCTATAATGTTGTGGTCGAAATTGACGGCATCGAAACGCCAGCCCTGATCGCGACGTCACTGGTGATGATCGTGGTTGGCTAGGCCGACTGAATATAATTTCGCATCAAGGGCTCCGGATCATTTCCGGGGCCCTTTTTCGTGAGCCATCGGGATCTGCGGGGTTCGGAAAGAACAGGCCGGTCTCCCCAATTATGCCGAGTCTGCATTGATATGACAGTGTCCATTCGATCGGAGATGTGCGAGCGCCTCTGTCAGAGGATCATTCGTACCGACGCGAGCAAGGGAGAGACCCATCATGCGAACTGTAAAAGCTTTTGCTGCCCCGGAGGCCGGCAGTGCACTGGAACCTTTTGAATATGAACTGGGGCCGCTGGGGTCCAATGATATCGATATAAAGGTCGAGCATTGCGGGCTTTGTCATACCGACCTCAGCCTGCGCGACAATGTCTGGGGGGCGACCCAGTTTCCTTTTGTCGGCGGGCATGAAGCGACCGGCACGGTTATCGATATCGGTGCGGAAGTGACGCATGTCAAAATTGGTGATCGCGTCGGGCTGGGGGGCCATTCGCATTATTGCATGACCTGTCGCCAGTGTCTGGATGGTGAGCATAATCTCTGCGAGTCCGTGCAATCTACGGTTTCACCCGGCCGTCATGGTGCCTTTGCGGATATCGTTCGCGCCACCGGGGTCAGCGTTATCAAGCTGCCCGATGATCTGGATGCAAAGGATGCCGGTCCGCTATTCTGTGCCGGCATCACGGTGTTCAATCCTTTCGTGAAATTCGACATCAAGCCGACCGACCGGATCGCGGTGCTGGGAATCGGCGGGCTCGGTCATCTGGCCCTGCAGTTCGGCAAGGCCTGGGGCTGTCATGTCGCTGCCCTGACCTCTAGCAGTTCGAAAAACGAGGAAGCCATGGCGCTGGGCGCGCATGCGGTGATCAATTCGCGCGATCCCGAGGCATTGGCGGCGGCAGCGGGAAGTTTTGACGTGATATTGAGCACGGTCGATGTCGCGCTGGACTGGAATCTGATCATATCGATGCTGAAACGCAAAGGTCGTTTGCATTTTCTGGGGGTTCAGGCGGTGCCGGCTGAGCTGCAGCTGATGCCACTGATGTTTTCGCAACTGTCGCTTTCGTCCTCGCTGGTTGGCAGTCCCCATACCATATCCGACATGCTCGAATTTTGCGCGCGCCACGACATCAAGGTGGTTACCGAGCATTTCCCGTTCGACAAGATCAACGACGCACTGGCGCATCTCGAAAGCGGCGATGCGCGCTATCGTATTGTGCTGGACAACTGAACCCGGCTTACGATCTCAGGTTTAAGGCTTGCCAGCCAGGCGGATGCACTGGCCGGTCATCCAGGCCGAAGCCGGGGCGCACAGATAGAGGGTCAGCGCGCCGATATCCGTGGGCGTGCCCAGCCGTCCGGCGGGCAGGCCGAGCGTGTCCTCAAAGCCGATAAAATCCTCGTCGCTCATGCTCAGCGCCTGTTTCACCGTGTCGGTCGGAACAAAGCCGGGCAGAATCGCGTTGACCCGGGTTTTCGGGCCAAGCTCGTGGGCGAGGGTTTTGGTCAGCATCAGCACGCCGGCCTTGGCGGCGCTGTAATGGCCGCTGCCGGGGAAGGGTTCCTCGGCGGCCAGCGAGCTGGTGTTGACGATCCGGCTGCCTTCGCCGAAATGCTTGCAGGCGGCGCGGACGCCATGGAAGACCGAAGTCAGATTGGTCGCCAAGGTCTTTTCCCACTCGGCTTCATCCAGTTCGATGAGCGGCGCCGAGACCAGCGAGCCACCGGCGTTATTGACCCAGATATCGAGCTTGCCGAATTCGTCGACCGCGCGCTGGGCCAGAGCGTCCATATCCTCGGCGCTGGTCACATCGGCGGCAAAGGCAATCGCCCGGCCGCTGCTGTTGCTGGCGTTGATTGCGTCGGCAACGCGGCTGATCTGGTCGATGCTGCGCGAGGCACAGACGATATTGCAACCGGCATCGGCCAGCACCTTGGCCATGCCTTCGCCAATGCCCCGGCCGGCACCGGTAATGACAGCGACATCGCCGGTGAGATCGAACAAGGGATTGGTCATGGTTTTTCTCCGGGCTGTTTCGTCTCCCGATGGGAGAGGATGAAAATTACTCCGCCGCTTCCAGCACTTTTGATTGTTTCGCGCGCACCCGGATCGGGATCGCGCTCATCAAGGGAATGCCGGTGCGCTTGTCAAAATCGCGGTCGTTGTAGGACAGCCGCCCGGTGTTGCCGCCTTCGCCGAGCGGGTCTTCCTGTTCATCCGGATTGGTGCCCCAGCTGTGCGGTGTGGAAACGCAGCCGGCGCGCACGGTCTTGTCGGCCTTGGCGACGCAGCTGATGAAGGCGCGGGCGGATTCGAGTTCGACCGGCTGATCCTCGGACAGGCCAAGCGCTTCCATATCCGCGGGGTTCATATAGGCGGGATGATGCGGCACGCGTTTGCGCTGGACCGGATCTTCGTGCCAGTTGCTGTTGTGGATTTCGGTCATCCGCCGCCCGATCATCCGGAACGGGAATTCGCCGTCCTCGACCGGTTCGCCGAGCCTGGCCGCATATGCTTCCAATTCTTCCATCATCGCTGCATTGCCGACCGACAGCTTGCCTTCCCAGCCAGCGGGTTTCGGCTGCACCAGCAGCGCCTGGGCGTCGATGATCGTGCCTTTCTGGACTTCTGCATCTTCGTAAAGCTTGGCGATATCCGCAGGACAGCCATTGAGCGATGCACTCCACGCGCTGATCGGATCGGGCGTTTCGCCGGGGGCAAAGGTGGTTGCCTTTTCCTCGCGTTCGTCGGGATGGGCGAGCAGTGCCCAGGATTTGACCTTGATTGTCTTGTCCATTTCGGAGGCGAGCGCGTGGATGAACTGATATTCCTCGCACAGATCGGACCCTTCCGGGGATTGCATGATCGGCGGGCTGGCCTGAGCATAATTATTCTCAAAGCCCCAGCCGGCACCGAAGCCGCCATAGACTTCCGGTGCGGCGGTGTTGCCGTGCACCTCGTAATGCAGCTTGGGCGCAATGACATAGTCGGCCAGCTCGGCGGTTTTCGACATGCGCGGATCAATGCAGACCAGCAGATCGAGCGCTTTCATCGCTTCGAAGGTTTTCAGTTGGTCGGGCCAGGCCAGCATCGGATTGCCGCCGAGCACAATTAGCGCCTTTACCTGCTTGTCGCCGGGGGTCAGGATTTCGTCGGGCAGGGCGGCGGTCGGCATGCCGGAAATGCTCTGCTCGAGATCGCGGCTGTGCAATTTGCGGCCAAAACCCCATGCCTGCATCGGGCCGGGTGTGGCGGCAATTGGCGGAGCGGGCTTGGTGAATACGCCGGTGCGGCGGTTGAGGTCGCCTTCGCGCAGCCAGTGGCCCATGATCGAGGTCAAAGCGAGGTTGAGATATTCGGTGATATTGCCGCCGCCCGACATGTTGGTGCCGGTGCCGCCGCTGATGCTGGCCTTTTTCCAGCCGCCATACATGCGGGCTGCGCGGACGATATCGTCTGCTGCCACACCCGCACGGTCGGCGGCCGGTCCGGCGTCGAAGGGTTGCACGGCCTGCTTGAGCGCTTCGAAGCCGTCGACATCGCCGGCGACGAATTCCTTGTCATAGAGCTCTTCGTTGATCACGATCTTGGCAATCGCGCCGAGCAGGATCGGGTCCTGGCCGGGGCGACACTGGAGATGGATATCGGCCTGCCTGGCGCTGTCGGTGACGCGCGGATCGATCACGATCAACTGCATCCCGCGCTTTTTCGCATCGTGCAGTTTTTTCGCCGGGTTCATGCCAAGGCCGCCGTTCATTGACACCACCGGATTGGTGCCGATCAGCATTAGCCCGTCCCAGTCGCCAACGCGCGGCGCACCGGCGAGCCAAGGCCCGATCAGGGCGCGGGCAATGCCCTTGCCCGGCTGGTCGATGGTGACGCTGTCATAGACCGAGGTCGAGCCGATCGATTCCATCAGCGCCAGCATGAAAGCATGGGCGTTGACATTATTATAGCCGAAGGTGCCGACATAGGAGGCGACCGCATCGGGGCCATGTTCGTCGACGATCCGTTCCAGCCGTGCGGCGATATCGCGCGCCGCATCGCGCCAGTGTACCGCTTGTTTTTTGCCCTGTTTCATGCCGGTGTAGCTGGTCAGCAGCCTTGTATCGAAACTGTGATAATTGGCCAGTTGCCGCCCCTTGATGCAGCTATAGCCTTCGAACTCGGGATTATCCTTGTCGCCATGGGTCTTGACCGGAACGCCATCCTCGAAATCGACAATCAATCCGCAATGGGCGTGACAGGCCCGGCACATCACATGTTTTTGCCCGCTAAAATTTTCACTGATCATATTTCTCTCCACAGGCTAAAATTAGCAGCGTCCAACCATTGCTTTTTGCAATTTAATCGTTCAATTAACCCACTATTGATTCAACCAATATCGCAGGCAATGGGACCGTGCCACTGGCCCTATTGATAAGAAAACTGGAGCAAAACAATGGCCGACAAACCGAGTGCAGCGGAACTCAAGGATTATGCCGAACAGGCGGATGCCTGGTTCAAGGAAAATACCGTCCGTGATCCCGGCTTCATGCTGCCGCTGACCTTCATGGAAGTTTCGACCGACCAGCAGTTCGATTTTCTCCGCGACTGGCAGCGCAAGGTCTATGAAGCGGGCTATCTTGGCGCCAGCTGGCCGAAGGAATATGGCGGCGGCGGCTTGCACAGCGAATATCAGCGCGCGGCAACCCGGGCGATGAAGAAATATGACGCGCCGATCATGCTCAACGCGATCGGCAACGGCTGGGCCGGGCCGCTGATTCTCGATCTCGGCAGCGAGGAGCAGAAGCAGAAATATATCAAGCCGATGCTGAGCGCCGAAGATATCTGGTGCCAGGGCTTTTCCGAACCGGAAAATGGATCGGATCTCGGCAACGCGCAGCTGAAAGCTGTGAAAGAGGGCGATGAATATGTGCTCAACGGCTCGAAAATTTGGACCTCGTTGGGCGACCGCGCGAAATATATGATCCTGCTCGCGCGCACCGATTTCGATGCGCCGAACAAATATGCCGGCCTGAGCTTCTTCCTCAACCCGATGAAGATCGATGGCATCACCACCAGCCGGATCAAGAAACTGACCGGAGAATATGGCTTCGTCCAGACCTTCTTTACCGATGCGCGCATCTCCGCCGACTGCCTGTTTGGCGGCGAGGGGAATGGCTGGTCGATGGCGATGAAGACGCTGGAATATGAGCGCGGTGCCAAGGTCAAGCCGGTCGGCGGTTTCTTCGTCAAGGAACTCGACGTGATGGAAATTGTCGAGCTGGCGAAAAACTCGGTTCGCAACGGCAAACCGCTGCTCGACGACCCGGTGATGCGCGACAAGATGACGCAATATATGATCGATATCCAGGCGCTCAATCTCAACAACACCCGCCGCCGGATGCCGCAATTGATGCAGGACCGGCCGATGGGACTGCCGCTGATGAACAAGCTGGCACGCACCGAACTGATTCGGGAGCTGACCGAATTCTCGCTCGCTTTTCAGGGCACCAAGGCCGGCTATTATGTCGGTGACGAGAATGCGGTCGATGACGGTTACTGGCATCGCAGCTATTTGAACAGTTTCTCCGCCACGATCGGCGGAGGCACCTCGGAAATTCAGCGCAATATTGTTGCAGAGCATGCGCTAGGCTTGCCGAAAACAAGATAGGCATTGGTGC
>JAGPVK010000043.1 GCA_018067055.1 Sphingomonadales bacterium
TCGACTCTGGCACTGGCAATATTGCCGGCCAGTGCCATCGCGCAGGATCAGATCATCCGCGTCGGCAATCTGCTGACCGATGCCGCCGCGCAGCCCAGCGGTCCCGCGACCCTCATCGTCCGCGACGGCAAGATTGCCGAAATCCGGCTTGGCTCCGAAACGGTGACCGAAGCCGGCGCCACCATCATCGATCTTTCCACCAAGACGGTGATGCCTGGCCTGATCGACCTGCACGTTCATCTGACCGGCGATCCCGGCGGCGATTTCTGGAAGGAAACCACCGAGCCCGCCGAATGGGGCGTGGTCGTTGGCGCCAAAAATGCCCTGATCACCGCTAAGGCCGGTTTCACCACCGTGCGCGAAGCGGGATCCTCGCAATATTCGGCCTTCTCGCTACGCCGGGGTACCGCCGAGGGGATCATTCCCGGACCCCGCATCATTGCGGCGGGCCCGGCCCTGGCGATCGTCGGCGGGCATGGCGACGTGTCGGGCTTTACCGAGGACGTCAACAATCTGCTGAGCAGCGGCTATAGCTGCACCGGTGCGGTCGAGTGCGCCGCCAGGGTCCGCAAGGCGTCGCGCGCGGGCTCCGACATCATCAAGATTACCGCTACCGGTGGCGTGCTGTCGCAGCAAGGGCGCGGGCTGAACGCGCAATTTACCAGCGAGGAGATGCAATCGATCGCCGACACCGCCCATTCGCTCGGCCTGAAAGTCATGGCCCATGCGCACGGCGCGCGCGGGATCGAGGCAGCGGCCCGTGCCGGCATCGATACGATCGAGCATGGCACGTTCGCCGATGAAGCGGCGCTGAAAGTCATGAAGGCCAATGGCACGGTGATGATACCAACCCTGATGGCGTTCAAGGGCGTCAGCGAACGGCTCGGCAAGGGCATTTACACGCCGGTGGTCGAAGACAAGATCCGCATGACCATGGGCCGCGTCGGCAAGGCTGTCACCCAGGCCAAGCAACTGGGCGTGCCGATCGCCTTTGGCACCGATGCCGGTGTCTTTGACCATGGCCGCAATGCCGAGGAACTGCAGCTGATGGTCGATGCCGGCCTGACCCGGCGCGAGGCGCTTGCCAGCGCCACCACCATTGCCGCCAAAACCCTCGATATGGAAAATGAAATCGGCCGGATCGCGGTCGGCTATTCTGCCGACCTGATCGCGCTCGACGGCAATCCGCTCGACGATGTCCGCAAGCTCGAAAAGATCGACTGGGTGATGGTGCGCGGTCGCGTCATCGACTAGGCTTCCGGCATGGCCAAAGCCTTTTCGAAAAAGCAGATCGAGCGCTACAGCAGCCCGCGGCGGATGGCGGCGCTCGGCCGGCAGGTGACCGATGCGCTCAACGCCCATCCCCGGGTGCAGTGGCTGGAAAGCCCCTTTGTCCAGCTCTACGTCCACCAGAATTTCCTCAGCGACGCTGATTGCGATCTGCTGGTCAACATGATCGACGGCAACAGCCAGCCCTCGACTCTGTACGAAGGCACGCAGCGCGAAGGCTATCGCACCAGCTACAGCTGCAATGTTGATCCCGCCGACCCCGACATCCGCCGCATCGACCAGTCGATCTGCGACCTGCTCGGCCTGCCGCAATCGCACAGCGAGATATTGCAGGGCCAGCGCTATCAGCCGGGCCAGCAGTTCAAGGATCATCACGACTATTTCCACGAAAGCGAGAAATATTGGCAATATGAAGGCCCCAATGGTGGCCAGCGCAGCTGGACCGCCATGGCCTATCTCAACGAGCCGGAACAAGGCGGCGCGACCGCTTTCCCGCAGCTGGAATATCAGGTCGAACCGCGCCGCGGCATGCTGCTGATCTGGAACAACATGCGTCCTGACGGGACCCCCAATATCGACACGCTGCATGCTGGCCTGCCGGTCGACAGGGGCACCAAATATATCATCACCAAATGGTTTCGACTCAACCAGTGGCAGCAGGCCTCATCTGGCTGAATCGCAGGCGCTACGACCAACGCACGACCAGTTTCGACCAACGACGTCAGCGTGCGGGGGAATTCGTTGCGAGCGAAACTTTACCGTGTTAGCTGGCCATAACAGTTTTTGGATAGGAATGAATATGATCAAGAAATCTCTCGCTCTTCTTCTCGGTACCAGCCTGCTCGCGACCGGCGGCATCGCGATCGCCCAGCCGCTCACCACAGCCAGCGCAGCGGCGATGGAGCATCACGAAGCAGCGGAGATGACCGAAGGCCAGAAGATGAAGGCCCTGTTCGCCAAAAGCGACGAGGAAAATCTGAAGCGCAATCCGATCGGCGCCCTGTTCCGCGGTGACGAACGCTATGCCGACCAGCTCGGTGATTATATCAGCGACGAATATTTCGCCAAGGAGAAGGCCGCCGAAACGTCCGAGCTGGCAGCGCTCATGAAAATCGACCGCAGCAAGCTGAGCGCCACCGATAGAATCGCCTATGACGTGTTCAAACGCGACAAGCAGCAGGCGCTGAAAGGCTATTCCGACGAAATCATGGCGCTGACCGTGGTTCGCCCGGTCAATCATTTCAGCGGCTTCCACACTTTCTATCCCGACTTTGCCTCCGGCAAGGGCGCGGCGCCGTTCAAGACGGTCAAGAATTACGAAGATAATCTGAAACGCCACAAACAGTTCATCATCATCGGTGATCGTTCGATCGAACGCTTCCGCGAAGGCATGGAAAGCGGCGTGGTCGAAACCAAGCTGACGATCAAGAATGTCATCGAACAGCTCGCCACCCAGATCGGTCTTGGCCTCGAAAACAGCCCGTTCATGGCACCGACGAAAAATTTCCCCGAAGATTTCAGCGAAGCCGACAAGGCCCGCCTGACCAAGGAATATGCCGCCGCGACCACGGAGATTTTCGCCAGCTATCAGCGGATGCATGATTTCCTGCAGGATGAATATCTGCCGGTCGCCCGCGATGGTGTCGGCCTCAGCGCGATGAAGGGCGGCGCGGTTCTCTATGAAAATCTGATCGAGAATACGACCACCCTGCCGCTCAAGGCGGACTATATCCACAATCTCGGCCTCAGCGAAGTGACCCGGATCAAGACCGAGATGGAGGAGATCAAGGCCGAGGTCGGCTTTGATGGCACGCTCTCCGAATTTTTCGAATATCTCCGCACCGATCCGAAATTTCACCCGAAATCCCGCGAAGCGCTGACCCAGTCCTTCTATGACGTTGGCAAGAAGGTCGACGCGCAAATCGGCGAGCAGTTCAAGGTGCTGCCAAAATCGCCGCTGGAAATTCGCCCCTATGACGAATCGGTCGAAAAATTCCAGGCCGGCGGCTCCTACCAGAGCGGCACGCCCGATGGTTCGCGTCCCGGCGTCTTCTATTTCAACGCCTATGACCTGCCGTCGCGCAGCATCTCGGGCATCACCACGCTTTACCTGCACGAAGGCGCACCGGGCCATCACTTCCAGATTTCGCTGGCCCAGGAAAATACCGACCTGCCAAACTTCATGCGCTTTGGCGGCAACACCGCCTTTGTCGAAGGCTGGGCGCTCTATGCCGAGAAACTGGGCTACCCGATGGGGCTCTACACCGATCCCTATCAGCGCTTCGGCCATCTCGACGACGAAATGCTCCGCGCGATGCGGCTGGTCGTAGACACCGGCCTGCACAGCAAGAACTGGACCCGTGACCAGGCGATCCAGTATATGCTCGACAACAGCAGCATGGGCAAAACCGACGCCACCGCCGAAGTCGAACGCTATATAGCGATCCCCTCGCAGGCTCTGGCCTACAAGATCGGCGCGCTGACCATTCAGCGGCTGAAGAAGGAAGCCCAGGACGCGCTCGGCGACAAGTTCGACCCGCGCGAGTTTCACGATCAGGTGCTGAACACCGGCGCGCTGCCGATGACCGTGCTGGAAAGCAAGATCCGCGACTGGATTGCATCGCAGAAATAGGGTTTTAGCGCTCCTTCTCCCGTGCGGGAGAAGGATGCGCAGACTTGGCAGCTTGCTACCCGGTCGCAGCTGGATGAGGGTGTACCGGGCTTCGTTTGGCGCGCTCCATCACTGGCAGAACATCTTCATCCAACTTTGCGTAATCGCATGCGCGATAAGGCGTCATATCCTTCTCCCTCACGGGAGAAGGAGACTGCCTCCCGTCATTGCGAGCGCAGCGTGGCAATCAAGAGCCGCGCGCACCGCACTGGATTGCTTCGTCGCCGTGCTCCTCGCAATGACGGACCGACAAAACAGGAGGGGCTTGTTGCAAAAATCCCTGTCCTACAGGACCGGGACTATGATAATCACCCCCATGGCCAAAACCAAAGCCCTCGACAAAACCCGCCACTTTCTGCGCCTTTCGCGGCCAAAGCTTTTTCTCCTTTAGGGGGTGTGACCCGTGTGACCCTGATCTTCTGCACAGCGGATATTTTATGACCGACAATCTCCTCTCCTCCGCCCGCGAAATTCTCGCTAGGCTGATCGCCTTCGACACCACTTCGCGGAACAGTAATCTCGAGCTGATCGCTTGGATCGAGAATTATCTCGACCAGCACGGTGTCACATCAACCCGCGTTGTCAACGCCGATGCCTCCAAGGCCAATCTCTACGCCACCGTCGGCCCCAATGTCGCAGGCGGGATCATCCTGTCCGGCCACAGCGATGTCGTGCCGGTCGACGGGCAGGACTGGCAGACCAACCCCTGGCTGGTGACCGAACGGGACGGTCTGCTGCACGGACGCGGGACCTGCGACATGAAGGGGTTTATCGCGCTGGCGCTGGCCGCCGTGCCGTTGTTCAAGCAGGGCGCGAAGCCGGTGCATCTGGCGTTCAGCTATGACGAGGAAGTCGGCTGCCTCGGGGCGCCGGCGATGATCGCGGAAATGGCGGCGAAGCTGCCGAAACCGGCGCTGGCGATTATCGGCGAACCGACGATGATGAAGGTGGTCACCGGGCACAAGGGGATCACCGTCCACGAGGTCGAGGTGCTGGGTCACGAAGCCCATTCGAGCCTTCCCCATATCGGCCTGTCCGCCAATATGGTGGCGGTGGAACTGATGCACGATCTCGCTGACCTGGCGCGGACATTGTGGGAACAGGGCGATCCGGACTCACCCTTCGTCCCGCCGCATGCGACGCTGACCATCGGCACAATGGCGGGCGGTACCGCAGCCAATATCCTGGCGCGCCGGGCGCATTTTGTCTTCGATCTGCGCTGCCCGCCGGGAGTCGATCCCGAAGCGATCCTGGCGCCGTTCAAGGCCAAGGTCGCGGCGCTCGATGGCGAGATGCGCGGGGCCTTTCCCGAGGCCGGCGTCACCGTCACGCGGCTGTCCAATGCGCCGCCAATGACACCGGCCGGTTCCGAGGCAGCCGAAGCCTTTGTCCGCCGCCTGACCGGAGACAACAGCCCGTCGGGCGTGGTTTCCTATGCCGCCGAGGCCGGGCAATTCCAGCAGGCCGGTTTCGCCACCGTGATCTGCGGCCCCGGATCGATCGAACAGGCACACCAGCCGAATGAATA
>JAGPVK010000059.1 GCA_018067055.1 Sphingomonadales bacterium
TCGTCCCGGATGTGGCTGTCATAAATGCCCCCATGCTTTGCCGCGACCTTGGCCAGTGTGACAACCTCACCTTCCTTGGCATAGCTCTGCGGCGCATAGAACAGCCCGGTCGAAAGCCCGAGCGCTCCCTGACACATGGCATTGTCGACCAATGTCACCATCTCGCTTAGTTCCGCGTCCGTCGGCGCACGATCTTCGCTGCCGATCACTTCGTTCCGCAATGCGCCCAAGCCGATGTAGCTGGCAAAATTGATCCCGTAGTCAAGGCCGGAACCTTCGGCAAAAACCGCAGCTGCGTCAGTTCCACCGCCGCCATCGACGCCGATGAACGCGGTGGTCACGCCTTGGGTTAGAAAGGGCATCACCAATCTCGCCGCAGGCAGCTCGGAACTTAGCGCGTCGCCAACATGGGTGTGCGTGTCGATGAAACCCGGCGTAACAATCTTGCCTTTGGCCTCGATCGTCTGCAACGCCGTGCCAGAATATTTAGGCCCGATAAAGACAATCCGATCACCTGAAATGCCGATATCGCCGACAAAGGGTTCCGCGCCGCCGGGATAAATCGTGCCGCCGGATATAAGAATATCAACGGCGGCGTCAGCCTCTGCCGCCTGCGCTGCCGGGCCGTTCAAGAACAACCCTATCGCGAACGAACTGGCGATGAGACGTGCAGTTTCTGGAATCTTATTTTTCATAATA
This sequence comes from Sphingomonadales bacterium, assembly GCA_018067055.1. Taxonomy (GTDB): domain Bacteria; phylum Pseudomonadota; class Alphaproteobacteria; order Sphingomonadales; family Sphingomonadaceae; genus Parasphingorhabdus. Next base: position 700 of record JAGPVK010000059.1, read on the forward strand.
GCCCCGAATGATTGTTTAATTACATGGAGTTTGAACGATACCTATGTTTATGCCAATGATTTTTGTGCAGCGCAGTATAACCCACGGATATACCTAACCCCAGAAGCCGGACTTTGGCGGAGCCATGGTCCCGCAACTTTCCACCACGCCGTTGTCCCGATCTTCGGACAGCAACGTCGGCCCATCAAGATCGACAAAGGCACAACGCTGCGCGATGATCAGGGCGGGTGCTATGGAAAGCGAGCTGGAGACCATGCATCCCATCATCACCCCCAGTCCCACGCCTTCCGCCGCCTCGAGCATTTCAAGCGCGGTCGTTAGGCCGCCGGTTTTGTCGAGCTTGATATTCACGTAGTCGTAGCGACGTGCCAACTGGGCAAGATTATCAGTGACATGACCAGATTCGTCAGCGGCGAGTGGAATAAGCGACTCGAAACCTTCCAGGTCCGCATCGTTTTCGGCTGGCAAAGGCTGCTCGAGCAGATCAACGCGAAGATCGACGAGCTGCTGCTGCCATGATCCGAGCTGTTCTATCGACCAGCTTTCATTTGGGTCGACGATCATCCGAGGGTTTGGCGCGACTTTCCGCACAGCGCGCAAGGCAGCGATAGGGTCGGAAGCATCGACCTTCACTTTCAGCAAAGGCACGTCTCGCAATTGCTGCGCAGCCGCTGCCATATTCTCGGGTGTATCGAGACTGACCGTGATCGCCGTATCGACCGGCTTGAGTTTTTCCCAGCCGATCCGATCCACCACCGATACGCCGGTCTGCTTCGCTTCCAGATCCCATAGCGCACAATCAATGGCATTGCGCGCAGCGCCCGGTGACATGATCTCGATCAGCCGCTGTCGATCGGCACCCGCTTCAATATCCGCGCGAACCGCCTCGATCTGAGCCAGCACGCTCTCGATCGTTTCGTTATAACGGGCGTAAGGCACGCTTTCACCGCGCCCGATATTCTCGCCGTCGCGTACTTCCACGAAGATCGTGTCGGCGACCGTCTTGGTCCCGCGCGAAATCCGAAAAGGCCGCTTCAGGCGGAAAGGGACGTGGGCGGCCGAGAGATGGCGAAGCATTGTTCAATCCTGTCAATTATGAGTTCAGCGCCTTGTGCATAGGGGTCAACGCAAGGCAGTCCGGTTGTTTCCGCAATTTGGTCACACACAGCGCGAGCTTCTTTTTCCGCCAGCATCGAGGTGTTGACCGCCACACCCACAGCTACCACGTCCGGGCTGGTTAGACGCGCCTGCTCCAGATTGGCAGCGATGGTGCGCTCAAGCGAAGGCATGGGATAGTGGGGAAGCCCGCGCATATGCTGCCGCGTTGGTTCGTGGCAGATAACGATCGCGCTCGGCTGCGCACCGTGCAGGAGCCCCGTGGATACGCCGGCGAAAGACGGGTGAAAAAGTGACCCCTGCCCTTCGATCAGATCCCATCCCCCGTCGGTTCTTGCTGGCGCGAGCTGCTCTATCGCGCCGGAAATAAAATCGGCGATAACCGCGTCTACCGGCACGCCGGATCCGGCGATCATTATGCCGGTCTGCCCGGTGGCACGAAAGTCTGCAAGGTAACCGCGCGCCTGCATCGCTTGTTCGATACAAAGCGTCGCCACCATCTTCCCAACCGAGCAATCGGTGCCGACGGTAAGCAGACGCAGTCCCTGGCGCGGCAATCCGTTTCCGACCTTCAAATTCGCAGCGGGATCGCGCACGTCGATCAACGTGCGTCCCTTCTGCGCGGCCAGTTCAGCAAGTTTGGGAATATCGCGCAATCGGTTGTGTAGTCCGGACGCAATGTCCAGCCCAGCGTTCAGCGCGGCTTCTGCATCTGCTATAAGTTCGTCCGTGAGCAGACCGCCTGCACTTGCAACCCCCAAGATGAGCGTCTTCGCCCCGGCTTGCACCGCTTGCGAGAAGCCCATTTGCGGCAAACCAAGGGTCAGAGCACTGCCCTCATGAACGAATTCGCCTACGCAATCGTCAGGGCGAAACATCGCGATGCCGCGGGAAGTCTTAATCGACAAAGGATCTGAAGTGGATCCGAGATATAGTAAATATGGAGTTTGTATCATAGCGCCGACCGTTGTTAGAGTTCGACCCTTGGTAGGCGATTGAGCTCCAGCGGTAATATCATTTGCAGCACGAAAGGTATAACCGTACCTTATGGGCGAGGAGGCCACACCCATCCCAAACTCGCCCTTCCATTCGGGGATGAGTATATCCGTGTTCGCAGCCATCTGGGCGCCCCGACGGGAACCATGGCCTTTGTCTCCGAAGACCGGCTGGTATGGTTGCATACCAGTTACATTCCCACGATACTTGCATTCCATATCTATGATTGTACCCAGTTCTGAACAGTTATAGGATGTACAAAGCAAGTGTCCAAAAACACCGGCAATATGGAAGCTGCGGTAAATTTCCGTTGGGATGATCAGGACCAGTCCTCCCAAGACGCTGAAATGTGTAAAATGGTTTTTTGTATCGCTCGCATTGATAATCACCATGCGCTTGCCCGCGAGTTCTCGCTTGATCCCGAGATTTCGATCTCACAGCTAATATTGCACTTGTACCGAAACTGCGGCACGGACTGTGCGAAACAGTTGCTCGGTGATTTCGTTTTTGCAATTTGGGATCCGGAAAAGCGGCACATCTATGCCGCCCGAGATTTCATGGGTTGCCAGCCAGTCTACTATCGGCGTGACGGGCAATCTTTGATAATTGCCGACGATATTGAGAAACTGATCGCACTTTCCACTGCATATCCGGCGCCCGATGAGGCCTATATTGCAGCAAGCCTCACCAGCGCCTTCGCGCATCATGAAAGAACCCATTTCGCCAATATAAGGAAGATTGCACCCGCGCATTATCTGATAGCGTCCAAGGGCTCCTGCGAAACATATCGCTATTGGCGCGCCGAGGATATCGCGGAACGCAGATGGAGCGATCACGATGATTGTCTCGAAGAATTCCGCACTTTGTTGAAGCAGGCAATCCGCGACCGATTACCCCGCAACGGACGAACAGGCGTGCATGTCAGCGGCGGCCTCGATTGTTCTTCGCTGGCAATTCTTGCTGCAGAAGAATTACGCTCGGAGAACAGAAAACCACCCGTCGCATTGTCCTGGTACCCGCCGCCACATTCCGATCATACGGATTATGAAAAAAGCGAATACGACCGGATCTTTTCCGTCTGTGAAAAAGCAAATATAGAGCCCGTATTTACGACACAGACGGCTCAGAATATTCGCGATGTTCTGAGGCGAGACAATCGCGTGCGCCCCTTATGCAACGCATCATATAATGAACGGCTGGTTCAAAAAGAAGCCCGGGAAATGGGCGTCTCCGTCATATTGTCGGGCTTTGGCGGAGACGAAGCGGCATCATTTGACGGCCGGGGCCATTTCCAGCAGCTTGCGCTAACCGGACGATGGTTGAAACTTGCAAAATTTGCTAAAGCCAGCGGAGCTAACCCGCTTCGTTTCTGCGTGCGGCACTTAATCTCCGGCCTGAGCGACCTGTTTCTCTCCGACGCCGATTTAAAAAAAATGACGGATGATATTGCCTGGCGGGATGTTCCGTATTGGAAGGCTTTGCTTAACATATTGAATCCGTTTTCCCGGCACCGGAACCTGACCCCGTCAAAAGAACAGCAAAAACTGCTCGATGAAGGTGTGCCCTATATCAACAAAACGTTTGAAGGACGGGTCGAGCCATTACCTGCCTTTCCTCCCATTCGCAGGACCAACAGTAAGAGTGTCCGCTGCCAGTTATTGCAATGGAGCATAAATACCGCGCGCATTGAATCCTGGGCGGCAGATGGCGCGCGCTTCGGCATCAGATACACATATCCGCTATTGGACAGGCGCGTGGTCGAGTTTGCGCTCTCCCTTCCGGGCCACATGTTTATCGACGACAACCACAAGCGGATCTTTTTTCGGCAGGCGATGGCTCCTGTGCTTCCCCACAATGCATGTTGGGAAGAAACCAAAGCGGACCCGGCAAGGATTGATCCGCTGATCAAGAGCATGATGGAAGCCTATGCCTCTATTGGCGAGCAGCTTAAACGGCAGGGAACAAAATCACCAAAAGCCGCCTATATCGACATGCCCCGTTTCATTCACGATCTTGAAGCAGAGAAAATTAACAACCGAACCAGGAAAGGTAAAATTATCCTGGCCATGGAGTTTTTGGGGATCGAAGATATCGAAGATATCGAAGATATTGAAGATATTGAAGATATTGAAGAGCAGTAATCCACCGCCTTTCCCCTCCGCGTCAAGCTCCCTTCTGGCTGGCTCTCGACAGCGACAACAATTCAAAACGAAAGGGTGAGAATGATGCCGGATCATCCAGACGCAGAAATTGAAGATTGCCTATACGGTCCATCAATTCGCCCAGCGCGTCTTTTAACGAGACTGGTGTATAAGCCAGAACCGGCAAAGACTGCCGGCCGAGATAAGGGAGCAAGCAATCGCAAAGCGTGCGCAAACTCTCCATCCGAATGGTTTCACAATTTGAGTTAAATCCGATCACATCGCCCATCGTTCCGCGATTGTGATAGATACCCAGTTGTTGAGCAACCTGCTCCAATTGCCCGAAATGGACGGTATATTCATCATGGTTTGAAAATCTCACGGCTTTGGGCGATTGGTCAAGACTGCCATATTCGGTAACGACCGCGTAGCCGTTTTCGTTCAGGCATTTGTCCACATTTTGCAGCATTTTGATCGCACCGAAATTGATCACCGCCAACCGTTGATTGCCTTGCGCGATTGGAACGCAATCTAGCTGATAATCTTGCGCAATAATTTCTGC
>JAGPVK010000091.1 GCA_018067055.1 Sphingomonadales bacterium
GCGCAGCGAGGCCCTTGTTGCCGGTGCGCAAGACGTTGGTGGCGCCAATATTGCCGGACCCCGTCTGGCGCAGGTCACCTCCACCGCTGAGGCGCGTCAACACCAGCCCAAAGGGTACCGAACCCAGCAAATAGCCGAGCAATAACGCCAAAATTGGTTCTACCCACATAGACTGCACTGCAAATACCCCTTGTTGCGTTCGCGCTATATTCACTGTCGATGATGAGCAAGTATCAGTTTGCAAAAAACGGCCAAGGTCAAACACCTGTCAGACGAACCGAAGCAGTTGCCGTCGCCATGCTATTCTGGCTATGGGAAAAGCATGACCAAAGCGCAGATTGGCAAATGCCCCCCCTTGTTATTTTTTGATACCGGTGTCGGCGGGCTGTCGGTGTTGAGCGAGACGATAAAATTGCTGCCAAATGCTCCCATCGTCTATGCAGCAGATTATGCTGGCCTGCCTTATGGCATGAAGTCTGAAGCGGAGCTGGCGGCGCGGGTACCGGCGCTGCTCGGCCGTCTGGTCGAGCGCTACAAGCCAGTCCTGGCCACCATTGCCTGTAACACGGCATCGACAATTGCACTCGATCACGTTCGCTCGGCTTTGGACATTCCGGTCGTGGGAACCGTGCCGGCGATCAAGCCGGCCAGCGAACTGACCCGAACCGGAGTGATTGGCCTGTTGGGCACGCGCGCAACGATCCGGCAACCCTATGTCGACCGGCTCGCCGCCGATTTTGCCTCGGACAAGATATTGCTTCGCCATGCTGCCCCAGAACTTGTTTATGCAGCAGAGGCCAAGTTGCGAGGGGAAACACCGGACCCCGAAGTAATCCAGCAAGCATTGTCCGGATTGCTCGATCAGGCCGGAGGGGAACGGATTGATACCGTCATACTCGCCTGCACCCATTTCCCGCTGTTGCGCGAGGAATTGGCCGAAGCAGCGGGCAGGCCGATCCAGTTCATCGACGGCGCAAAGGGCATTGCCCGGAGGATTGCCTATCTGACCAAGGACATGTCCTGGCCCGTCGATAGTCAGGATAGAATATTTGTGACAACCGCAGAATTGGCCGACATCGCTCCCTATCGCTCCGCCTTCGAAAAATATGGCATCACACAATTTGAAAAACTGTAAACCGATCGCAAGCCATTCTTATTGCGAGTAGTTCGCGCTGGAAATTCGAAGAAAAGGGCGCTAAGAGCCCGTGCAACACGACCGCAAGAACAGATTTGAATCAGGATTTGGTGACATAGTGGACTACGACAAGATTTTTTCACAGGCGATTGATCGTCTGCACACGGAAGGCCGCTACCGGGTCTTTATCGATATTTTGCGGAACAAGGGTTCGTTCCCGAACGCTCGCTGCTTCGCGCACCACAATGGACCACAACCGGTTACTGTCTGGTGCTCGAACGATTATCTGGCGATGGGCCAGCATCCCGATGTGATTGAAGCAATGGAAGAAGCGCTGCACAATGTCGGTGCCGGCTCTGGCGGAACCCGCAATATCGGCGGCAACACTCATTATCATATCCAACTCGAACGGGAACTGGCCGATTGGCACGGCAAGTCCGGTGCCTTACTGTTTACCTCCGGCTATGTATCGAACGAGGCCACACTCTCGACGCTGACCAAGATTCTGCCGGGATGCATCATCTTTTCCGACGAATTGAACCACGCTTCTATGATTGCCGGGATCAAGAACAGCGGCTGCGAAAAGCGGGTTTTCCGGCATAATGATCTGGAACATCTGGAAGAGTTGCTGGCCGCCGAAGATTCAGAAGTGCCCAAGCTGATCGCGTTTGAAAGCATTTATTCGATGGATGGCGATGTCGCGCCATTGCACGCGATTTGTGATCTGGCGGACAAATATAATGCACTGACATATTGCGATGAAGTCCATGCTGTCGGCATGTACGGCAACCGCGGTGGCGGCATTTCCGAGCGCGACTCCGTTGCCGACCGGATAACGATCATTGAAGGCACGTTGGCCAAGGCCGTCGGTGTCATGGGTGGTTATATTACTGCGGATCAGAAAATCGTCGACGTGATCCGCTCATATGCCCCAGGCTTCATTTTTACCACCAGCCTGTCGCCGGTTCTGGTTGCTGGTGCACTGGCCAGTATCCGTCACCTGAAGCAGTCGACCGCAGAACGCGATGGGCAGCAGGCAGCGGCCCAGACGCTCAAGGATTTGTTCGCAGAGGCCGGACTGCCGGTGATGGACTCATCGACTCATATCGTTCCGTTGCTGGTCGGCGATCCAATCAAGGCCAAGAAAATCAGCGATATATTGCTGGCCGAATATGGCGTCTATGTGCAGCCGATCAACTATCCCACCGTCCCGCGCGGAACCGAGCGGTTGCGGTTTACACCGGGACCGGCGCACAGCGAAGCGATGATGGTCGATCTGACCAAGGCGCTGGTCGAGATCTGGAGCCGGATGGACATGGAACTGGCCATCGCGGCCTAGTTTCCAAAGTTAGTCAAAGTTAGGGCCAATGAGCGGTTTTGCGTGAGTCCAATTTGTCCTGCTTCTTGGGGAAGTGAGGCAGATTATGTGGCTCGCTTTTCGGTCCAACTTGCACCCAATTGATTAGACACTATGGCAGGAGATGGGCCGTGAAGCGAGTCACGCGCCTCGCTTCACCTTTCGCAGGGGTACAAAAAACAAAAGCTTTACAGAAAAGGGCTGTTTTATTTTCTGTGACCTTTGCCCTAAAGCTGCAGATGTCCTGCCTTCAGCGACTGCCGGTAATGCGCCGAGTGTGACCTTCCAGGGGACGGGTGGTAGCGCCGTTTTTATCCAAATTGTCAAAGAGCCTGTCCTGCGTTTGTTACAGGAGCAGTGAGGACGATACGCGATCGGGGTGCGTGTAGGAAAGGACAATCAGGCTCTAACCGCCAGCGATAATTCTCGCATAGAGCTGATTGTCGACATTGCCGCCGGACAGGGTGATGGCGGTGTGATCGGTCAGAGGTATCTTTCCAGCCAAAATTGCCGCCAGGGCGACCGCGCCGCCGGGTTCCACGACCAGATGCAATTTCGCAAAGGCGACTCGCATGGCATGATGCACTTCCGCCGGTGACACGGACAGGCCCAGAGCATTGCGGGCCTTCAAAATATCAAAGGTGATCGGAGCGACCTGGAGCGTTTGCAGCGCGTCGCATTCGGTTGCCGGAGGATTGTCGCCTACGGGAACGATTGTTCCGCATGCGAGCGACTGTTTCATATCATCCCAGCCGTCCGGCTCGACCACCACGATCCGCGCCTCGGGATTGGCCAGAGCGGAGCCGCTGGCGAGACCACCACCGCCGCAGCAGACGACGATCTGGTCGGGCTCTGATCCGGTCAGGGCCAGCATCTGCTGGCGAATTTCAAGGCCGCAACTGCCCTGCCCTTCGACAATCCACGGGTCATCGAAGCTCGGGACCACCACCGCGCCGGTTTTTTGAGAAATATCGGCAGCCAGTTGTTCGCGCGAACCGCTCATCCGGTCGTAGGTGATGATCTCCGCGCCGAGCGCTCTTGTGTTGTCCAGTTTCGCTTTCGGCGCATCTTCCGGCATGATGATCGTCGCTGGCACGTCCAGTCTGCGTGCGGCCCAGGCCACGCCCTGCGCATGATTGCCGCTGGAAAAGGCGACGACACCATGGATCCTCTGATCGTCAGTCAGATCCGTCAAGCGATGCCAGCCACCGCGAATCTTGAATGCGCCAATCGGTTGCAGGCATTCCGCCTTGCACCAGATTGTCGTGTCGTCGATTTCCAGCGGCAACAAGGGCGTGGCGGGCAGAATAGCCGCGATTTTCTTGGCCGCTCGTTCGACGCCAGCCAAAGTTGGTTGCCGGTCAGGGTCCATCAGGTATTGCTCTGTCATGCTCTCTCCCTATATGCGGGACTCACATTTCTCCAGCATTTAGAGTGAAAAATATGGGTAAGATATTGGTGATCGGCGCAGGTGGCGTAAGTTCGGTGGCGGTACACAAAATGGCACAACTGATCGCGGCGGGAAACGGGACTTTTACCGAGATATTATTGGCGAGTCGGACTTTGCCGAAATGCCAAGCAATTGCAGAATCGGTGAAACAGCGCACCGGTGTCGCCATCACGACGGCGCAGATTGATGCCGATGATGTTCCGGCGCTGACCGCGCTGATCGAAAAGGAAAAGCCCGATCTGGTGGTCAATCTGGCGCTGCCCTATCAGGATTTGCCGATCATGGATGCCTGCCTGGCGACCGGAACCGATTATCTCGACACCGCCAATTACGAACCGCGCGACGAAGCCAAGTTCGAGTATAAATGGCAGTGGGATTATCAGGACCGCTTCAAGGAAGCTGGGATCATGGCGCTGCTCGGCTCAGGCTTTGATCCTGGTGTGACCAGCGTGTTCACTTGCTGGCTCAAGAAACATCATTTCGACCGGATCGACACGCTCGACATTCTCGATTGCAACGGTGGCGATCATGGCCAGCATTTTGCGACCAATTTCAATCCTGAGATCAACATCCGGGAAGTCACCGCCAATTCGCGGCATTGGGAGAATGGCGGCTGGGTAGAAGGCCCGCCACTGACCCAGAAACAGAAATTTGATTTCGAGGCGGTCGGCCCGAAGAACATGTATCTGATGTATCACGAGGAGATTGAATCGCTCAAGACGCATCTCCCGGAAATCCAGCGGATTCGCTTCTGGATGACCTTTGGCGACGCTTATCTGACCCATCTGGAAGTGCTGCAGAATGTCGGCATGACCCGGATCGATCCGGTGATGTACGAAGGTCGCGAGATCATCCCGCTGCAGTTCCTGAAAGCGGTGTTGCCGGAGCCTGCGAGCCTGGGTGAAACAACCAAGGGCAATACCAACATCGGCGTGATCGCGACAGGCGTGAAAGACGGTGTTCAGAAGACCCTCTACGTCAAGAATATCTGCAGCCATGAAGCGGCTTTCGAGGAAACCGGCAATCAGGGCGTCAGCTATACCACCGGCGTGCCGGCGATGATCGGCGCGGCGATGATGTTGTCCGGAAAGTGGCAGGGCAAGGGCGTTTTCAATATGGAAGAGTTCGATCCCGACCCGTTCATGGAGATGCTGAACCAGCACGGATTGCCATGGACATTGGAAGAATTGGAAGCACCTTTGGCGTTCTGAGATGGAGACCAAAGCAGGCGATCCCGGCGCTTTTGCGCATTTTGATTTGGCGCGAGTGCCGTCGCCTGCTTTTGTCGTCGACGAAGTGGCTGTGCGCCGGAATCTAGCGATTCTGTCGGATATCAAGCAGCGTTCCGGGGCAAAGATCCTGTTGGCGCTGAAAGCCTTTTCGATGTGGTCGCTGGCGCCGCTGATCGAACAATATCTGGATGGCTATTGCGCATCAGGCCTGTGGGAAGCGCGGCTTGCCAAGGAGCGTTATAACGGGCCGATCAGCACCTATTCTCCGGCCTATAAAGCGGATGACTTGCGCGAATTATGCGCGATATCGGAGCATATAACCTTCAATAATCCAGAGCAGATTACTCGGTGGAAAAGTGATTTTAATCAGAATCTTGCACTCGACAATTCAGAAATTGGTTTAAGAATAAATCCGGAAATAGCGCTGGGCGAGACGGAGAAATATGATCCGAGCCAACCGCATAGCCGATTGGGCTTTCCGCTCAGTCATTTGAAACCCGAAGATTTCCAACATCTGACCGGCATTCACTTCCACAATTTGTGCGAACAGGGCTTCGATGCGCTCCAGAAGACCTGGGAGAAGGTGGAGCCGGTGATCGCACCGCATTTCGACACTCTGAAATGGATAAACCTCGG